>DATEHC010000095.1:0-21226 GCA_035279785.1 Candidatus Dormiibacterota bacterium | reverse complement strand
CGAGGCCCTGCGCAAGCAGGTCCCGGGCGTCGGGCCGGACCGCGTCCTCGCGCCCGAGCTGGCGGCCGCCGAGGAGATGATCCGCAGCGGCGCCGTGGTCACGGCCGCCGAATCCGTGGCCGGCCGCCTGCAGTGAGCCGGACAGTTAAGGCGGCGCGCGGTTCAGCGATCTCATGTCTGGGCTGGCCCCAAGAAGCAGCGATGCGCATGTTGATGAACAACCTCGACCCCGAGGTCGCGGAGCGCCCAGAAGACCTCGTGGTCTACGGGGGAACGGGTCGTGCCGCTCGGTCGTGGGAGGCGTTCGACGCGATCGTGCGTGAGCTAAAGCGACTGCGCTCGGACCAGACGCTGCTCGTGCAGTCGGGCAAGCCGGTCGGCGTGTTCGAGACGCACGAGTGGGCGCCGCGCGTGCTGATCTCCAACGCGATGTTGGTGCCCGAGTGGGCCACCTGGGAGGAGTTCCGGCGGCTCGAGGCGCTCGGCTTGACCATGTACGGTCAGATGACCGCCGGCTCGTGGATCTACATCGGCACGCAGGGGATCCTGCAGGGCACCTACGAAACGTTCGCAGCGATTGCGCGCAAGCGGTTCGGCGGCACGCTGGCCGGGACGGTCACGCTGACCGCGGGCCTCGGCGGCATGGGCGGCGCGCAGCCTCTGGCGGTGACTCTCAACGGCGGGGTTGCGCTGTGCGTGGAGGTCGATCCCGAGCGCATCGAGCGCCGGCTCGAGCACCGCTACCTGGACGAGCGCGCCGACGACCTCGACCACGCGATGCGATTGGCGGACGACGCGAAGAAGTCCAGGCGCGCCATCTCGATCGGCGTCCTCGGCAACGCAGCGGAGGTCTTTCCCGAGCTGGTCAATCGCGGATATGAGGTCGACGTGGTGACCGATCAGACGCCGGCGCACGATCCACTGAGCTACATCCCGATAGGGATGTATCCGGGCGACGCGGCGGAGCTCCGGCTCGACGAGCCCGAGGAGTATGTACGGCGGTCGCGCGCGAGCATGTCGAAGCAGGTCGACGCGATGGTCGCGTTCCTCGACCGCGGCGCCGAGGTGTTCGACTACGGCAACAGCCTTCGGGCCGAGGCGCGGCTGGGCGGCAGCAAGCGCGCGTTCGACTATCCGGGCTTCGTCCCCGCCTACATCCGCCCGCTGTTCTGCGAAGGCAAGGGGCCGTTTCGCTGGGTTGCGCTTTCCGGCGATCCAGCGGACATCGCGGCGACGGACCGCGCCATCATCGACGAGTTCAAGGACGACGAGGCGTTGGTGCGCTGGATCAAAGCCGCCGGCGAGCGGGTGCAGTTCCAGGGCTTGCCCGCGCGGATCTGCTGGCTCGGCTATGGCGAGCGGGCACGCGCGGGGCGGCGCTTCAACGAGCTCGTGCGCTCTGGAGAGGTCAAAGCGCCGATCGTGATCGGCCGCGATCATCTCGACTCGGGCTCGGTCGCTTCGCCTTACCGCGAGACGGAGGCCATGAAAGACGGTTCGGACGCCATCGCCGACTGGCCAATCCTCAACGCGCTCCTCAACACGTCCAGCGGGGCGACCTGGGTAAGCGCTCATCACGGCGGCGGCGTCGGCATCGGCCGTTCGATCCACGCGGGCATGGTCGCCGTCGCCGATGGCACCGACCTCGCGGCGCAGAAGCTCGAGCGGGTACTGACCAACGACCCGGGCACGGGCGTGATGCGCCACGCGGACGCCGGTTACGACCGCGCGCTCGAAGTGGCGCATGAGCGCGGAGTCCGCATCCCCATGCGGGACGATGCCGGATAGTCGCCACTATCCGTGCTTGTGGGGCGCAATAGGCCCGGATAGTCCGGACTATCCGGGGATTGCGCCTTGAACGGGACCGGTCGCTGGCACGCCGAGCAAGCGTGGCTCCGCCATCCGGCGCAGAACGTGCTCATCGACGTGGAGGGCGGCCGCATCAAATCCGTCAGCGAGGGCGCGGAGGCGCCCCATGACGCGATCAAGCTGACCGGATGGACCGTTCCGGGGTTGGCCAACGCCCACAGCCATGCTTTTCAGCGCTTGCTGCGCGGAGAGGTCGAATCGAGCGGCGGCGACTTCTGGGCGTGGCGTGACCGCATGTACGCCTACACGGATTGGGATCCGGCCGACTACTTCAACCACGCACGTCGCGTTTTCCGCGAGATGCTCCAAGCGGGGATCACCGCGGTCGGCGAGTTTCACTATCTGCATTCCCGTGGCAACGACCTCGGCATCGCGCTCATCGACGCCGCGCGCGAGGAGGGAATCCGGATCACCCTGATCGACGCCTGCTACTTGCGCGGAGGGCTCGACGGCCGGCCTCTCGACGCCGCGCAGCAATCGTTCTCCGATGGCGACGCCGACGCGTGGGCGAGGCGTGTGAGCGAGCTGCGCGAGGCCGACGGCGTTCGCATCGGCGCAGCGGTCCACAGCGTGCGCGCGGTCGACCCGGAGTCGATGCGGATCGTGGCGACGTGGGCGCGGGAGCGCCAGGCTCCCCTCCACGTTCACCTTGCCGAGCAGCCGGCCGAGGTCGAGCAGTGCCTTCGCGTCGAGGGCTGCACTCCCACCGAGCTTTTGGAGCGGGAAGGCATCCTCGGGGCCGACCTGACCGTGGTGCACGCCATCCACGTCAACGAACGGGACGTCAAATTGCTCGGCGACAACCAGGTCACGGTGTGCGCCTGCCCGAGCACGGAGCGCGACCTGGGGGACCGCGTGGGTCCGCTCATCGCTCTCGCCGATGCGGGCTGCGCCCTGGCAGTGGGAAGCGACGCCAACGCGGTCATCGATTCGCTCGAGGAGGCGCGCGGACTCGAGCTCGATCAGCGGCGCGCGACGGGAAGGCGCGTGCTGCACGAGCCGGTCGAGCTTTTCAGCGCCGCCACCGTGAACGGCATGCGCGCCCTCGGATGGGACGCCGGTGAGCTGCGCACCGGCATGCTCGCGGACTTCGTGACGCTGCAGCGGGACGATGCGGCGCGCCGCGACATCAGCCTCGCCCAGCTCGTCTACGCATTCAGTGGCCGTGACGTGACGAACGTCGTGGTCGGCGGCGAGACCGTGGTGTCGAAATGAGACGTTTGCGGAACATCGGCCGGCTGTTCACGGGCACGGCCGCCGGCGTCATAGAGGACGCTGCGGTCATCTGCGACGGCGAGGAGATCGCGTGGGTCGGCCGGCACGGCGATGAACCGCGCGAGCTCATGGAGTCGGTCGTCGACGAGGACGACTGCGCGGGCGGGCTCCTGACCGCCGGGCTGATCGACGCGCACACCCACCCCGTCTATGCCGGCGATCGCATGGCCGAGGTGGCGATGCGGTCCGCGGGCGCGTCGTACGAGCAGATCGCGAAGGCGGGCGGAGGAATTCGCGCCACCGTCACCGCGACGCGCGCCGAGTCCGTCGCCCACCTCGAGGATGCGACCGCGCGCCGGCTCTGGTCCTGGCTCGAGGGCGGCACGACGACCGTGGAGGCGAAAACGGGATATCTGCTTCGGCGCGAAGGCGAGGTCGAGAACGTGCGACTGCTGGCGCGCCTGGCGCAGCGCAAAGACCTGCCGCGGATCGAGGTCACGTTTCTCGCCGCGCACGCGCTTCCGCCCGATCGGTGGGCGCGCTTCGGTACGTACGCGAAGCAGGTCGCGGAGTGGTGCGACGACGCCTACAAGGCGGGCGCGCGATTCTGCGACGTGTTCTGCGACCGCGGTTACTTCAGCGTTCCGCAGTCACGGAGCATCCTCAAGGCGGCGGCCAGGGCAAAGCTCGCCCCGAGGCTGCACGCCGACGAGCTCGCGCGCACGGGCGGCGCTCGCCTCGCGGCCGAGATTCATGCGGTGTCCGCCGACCACCTGCTCCGCGCCAATCACGGCGACGCGGTCGCGCTGGCTCGGGCGGGAGTCGTGGCCACGCTGGCGCCCGGGACCGCGCTGTCAATCGGCGCCATGCCGCCGGTCAAATCCCTCATCGATGCCGGCGCGGTCATCGCGCTGGGTACCGACCACAACCCCGGCACGAGCGGGCTCGTGAGCATGAGCGTCGTCGTCGCGCTGGCCGTTGCCGTGTTCAAGATGTCGGTCGAACGCGCGCTCATCGCGGCGACGCTCGGGGGCGCGTACTCGCTTTCGCGCTCCGACCGGGGCGTGGTCGCGCCGCGCAAGCTGGCCGACCTAGTGCTCTGGGAAGCCGAGCACGAAGGGGCCTTCGCGTGGGCGTACGGGCTCAAGCCGAGGGTGGTGTGGCTGCGGGGGACGCAAGTTTTTGCGTGATAAGAGGTTGCTAATTGCGTGCAATGAGCCTATAAGTTGCACCTGAAAACGGCCGCCGCCCGACGCAATTCAATCCCACCCGCGGTCGAAAAATGGAGGAAGGCAAGCAGTGGCAAAGTGGAATCCCCTGGCGCTGAAGATTCTCATGTGGGTCATGGGGGTCTTGCTCGTGGTCAGCTCGGCAGCGAGCTTCATCGGAGTCAACGTTCTTCCCGCCGCCAACGGGGGCCTCGCCGCAGCTGCCAGCGCTCCTGTAGCGGGCATCGCGTTTGGCGCCGGCCTGATGATCGCGGGGTTTGACCCGGTCGGGAACATCAGCTGGGTTCGCGCGATCGTCGTCTACGCGATCCTCGAGATCGTCTACAACATCTTCACGATGGTGACGATCGGAACGTTCGACATCGTCGCGTTCATCATCGCGATCCTGGTCGCGGTGCTCGTGCTCGTGCTCTACCCGAACAAGCCGGCGCTCTGGATGCAGGGCGGCGCTGCGAGCGGAGCTCACGCGTAACAAGTCCTAACGTCTGACGCTCAAAGGGGCGGCGCTTGCCGCCCCTTCTCTTTTATCGGTCCGTGATGACCGTCGTCCCCGCTACGTCGTCGTGCAATGAACGGCGCGCGATCCACGAGAGCGGCAAAAGCGCAAACCTCAGCATCGATTGTGCCGGCGTGGGACGCGAGCCGTCGACGCTCACCACACGCTCGCGCAGAACCATGCCGCCGAGCGTCCGGCCGAAGAGGCTCCAGCACGCGACGTGGTAGGCGGCCGTGATGACGAGAGTGCGGCGCAGGCGGCGCCTGCCGGTAAGGCGCGCCAGCGTCAGGCAGAACGCGACGTCGACCGCGGCGGCCCTCAGCCTGTCTTCGCGCGCCGCCTCGATTCCCGGAGGCGGTTCGTTACGGCGCAGCCGCAGCAGAAACAGGTGGGTCGCGAGCAGATGCACCTGCAGGTGGCTCACGTCGTAGAACGGGCGCGGGATCGCGGGGCGATGTCCCGAGGCGGTCGCGCTGACCACGCCGCCCTCGGACTGGATGCGCCAGCGGCCGCCCGCCCTCGCGAGCAGCCCGCCCTCGATCCGCCACTCGACCGAGTGACGATCGACGCTCTCCGCGCCGAAACGGATGAGCTCGAGGGGCCCAAGGCGCAGCGCGTTGTCACGCCACCGGACCAGGCCGAGGGTCAGATCCTGGATCGCCTCGAGATAGGCGTCGCGCAGCTCCGCCCCGCTGAGCGGCCGCGCGACCCTCACCGAATCCGAGGTCGTGATGGTGTCGCCTGTCCAGGTGACCACTGACATATCTTCGTCTTGGACAGTCATGGCACGCCTGGAGTTTTCGGCTGCGGTTACGGTCAAGGCGACCCCCGAGCGCGCCTTCGACTACTTCGCCGACTACCGCCACGTGGCCGAGGTCCTGGAAGGCGTGAGCAAGTGGGAGCCGGCCGGGAGCAAGACAACCGGGGTCGGCGCCCGCTACACGGTGGAGATGACCGCGTTTGGCGTCCCGCTCAAGAACGTGCTCCGGATCGACCGCTGGCAGCGGCCGCGGGAGATCGGCTGGATCTCCGAGTCCGGGCTGATCAAGCAGGACGGCGGCTTCAAGTTCCGCGAGGTCGCCGGCGGCGTCCGGATCGAGCTGAGCATCGCCTATCAGCCGCCCGCCTCGGTGATCGGCGCCGCGGTCGCCCACCGCATGGACGGGCTGGTGCGGGCGCGCCTCGAGCGCGCGCTGGAACGCATTCGGGACGTGCTCGAAGCCTAGAGTTTCTGAGAGATGAAGCTGACCAGGGAGGCCTCGGAGATCCTCGGCAGGTCTTCGATCGGCATGCTCGCGCTTCGCGCCGGCCGGACCCCGCTCGTGAACCCGGCCGTGTTCAGCTTCGCCAGCGGCGCGGTCTGGATGACGACCTCGCGCTACGCGGCCAAGACTGTGCTCGCAAAGCGAGATCCGCGAGCTGCATTTCTCGTGGACGGCGGTTCACGGGCGGTCCTGATGCGCGGCGCGCTGGAGGTGTTCGACCCGCTCTCGCTGTCCAACGACGTGAGGGCGGTGCTCGAGGGCCCGGGCTACTTCCTCGGCATGGCGGGGTACGCGATGCGGAACGCGCCGTTTTTCGCCGGCTACGTCCTCGACCTCATGCGCCTGCCACGCGAGTGGATGCCCTACAACCGCGTCGTGCTGCGCCTGAAGCTGAGCGATGCGGATCTGGTCGAAGGGATCCCTTTCCCGCCGGCGCAGGCGGCTAGGGTGCCGGCCGTCCCGGCCGAGGTCAGCAGGCGGCTCGCGGGCGTCTCGCGCGGGTATGCGTGCTGGATCGAGGGGGGCATGCCCGTCCTTCGCCCCGCGTTCTGGGACGTGGAGCGCGGCGTGGTCAGCCTTGCGCCCACCAGCGGCCGTCCGCGTCTCGGCTCGCCCGGAGCGCTGGTCGTCGAATCGCACCACCGCTTCCGCCCTTCGCAGATGGTCGGGGCTTGCGTGCGCGGCGCGTTCGTGCCGTCGGGAGATGGCGAGGCGATCGCCGAGCGCTATGGGCTGAGCCGCGCCGAGGTCCCGGCGGTCGTCGACCTGAAGCCCGAGCGCGTGACCTCGTGGCGCGGGTTTGCGATTACGACGGGAGTCCCGCGCGGCACGCGTCAGCTGCGCGTCGCGAACGAATGACCAGGCCGGCCGCGCCCGATCTGAGCGTCCGCAAGTGGGACGCCGGGCGGTGGAGCGACGCGCCCGACGCGGTGGTGATGGAGGAGCCGCTGCAGCTCCTGCTCGACGGCAAGGAGCTGTCGGTCGTGATGCGCACACCTGGCGCAGACGTCGAGCTGGCCCTCGGGCTGTTGTTTGCGGAGGGCATCATCCGAGGCGTCGACGACGTCAAGGAAGTCCGCATCAGCGCCGAGTCCGATGAACGGGACGGTGGAGTCCAGCTCGATGCATCGATCGTCGAGTCGAACCAGGTGGACGTTCACCTCGCGCACGCCCCGCGGCGCAGGCCGGAGCGCTCGATGCTCGCGAGCTCGGCGTGCGGCGTCTGCGGAGCGGTGCTGATCGAGGACCTGCGTCGCGACCTGGCTGTGGTGCCCGACGGTCCTTCAGTGGACGCCGCGATCCTGCCTTCGCTGGTCGAGAGGCTGCGCTCCGGCCAGGGAGTCTTCGATCGCACGGGAGGCCTTCACGCAGCGGGCCTGTTCAGCCCCACCGGCGAAGCCATCTACGTCCGCGAAGACGTCGGGCGGCACAACGCGGTCGACAAGGTCGTCGGGCGCATGCTGCTCGACGGCCACGTTCCTCTGCGCGGATCGATCCTGGTGGTGAGCGGCCGCGCCGGCTACGAGATCGTGCAGAAATCGATCAACGCGGGCATCCCCGTGCTCGCCGCGGTGGGAGCGCCCTCGAGTCTCGCGGTCGCGCTTGCCCGCGAGTTCAACCAGACGCTCGTCGGCTTTCTGCGCGGCGAGCGGTTCAACGTGTACTCGGCGCCCAATCGGTTGGCGGGCGACTGACATTCTTTTGACGAATCGCGGATAGATCCCAGGGGTCGCGAGCCTAGGCTTCGCGGCATGCGACGCCTCGCCTACGGATTGCTGAGCGTTCTCTTCCTCGTCGCGTGCGGCAACCAGCCCAGCGCGCTGCAGACTCCTTCGCCGTCGAACGGCGCATCGGGGCTGCAGAAGATCCAGCACATCGTCGTGATCATGCAGGAGAACCGGAGCTTCGACGAATACTTCGGGCTGTTCCCCGGCGTCGATGGGCTGCCACGCCAGAACGGCCAGTTCACCGTGTGCGTGCCCGATCCAGCCAACGGCGTATGCGTGAAGCCGTACCACGATTCGACCGACAAGAACGGGGGTGGTCCCCACGGCAGCACGAGCGCGACGTCCGACATCAACGGTGGCCAGATGAACGGATTCATCGGTCAGGCGGAGGGCGGGCGCAAGGGATGCGTCGAGGCCGTCGACCCGAACTGCACCAACTCCGTCAAGACCGACGTCATGGGCTACAAGGACGCGCGCGACATACCGAACTACTGGACGTACGCTTCCGACTTCGCGCTGCAGGACCACATGTTCCAGCCCAACGCGTCCTGGAGCTTTCCCGAACACCTCTACCTCGTGTCGGAGTGGTCGGCGAAGTGCTCGAAGGCCGCCGACCCGATGAGCTGCATCACGAACATCGACGCGCCCGGCGACAGCATCGGCGCGAGCGCCGGCAAAATCAACGGCGACAACCAGGCCGCGCGCAACTTCGCGTGGACGTCGCTGACGTACCTGCTTTTCAAACACCACATCAGCTGGAAGTACTACGTCGCCGAGGGCACGACGCCCGACTGCGAAAGCGACGCCGCGACGTGCCCGGCCAAGCAGCAGCGCGTCGGGACGCCCGACATCTGGAACCCACTTCCCGGATTCACCGACGTGCGCAACGACGGCCAGGTATCCAACGTGCAGACCATCGACCACTTCTATGCGGACGCGAAGGCCGGCACGCTGCCCGCGGTCAGCTGGGTGACGCCGAACGGCGCCGTCAGCGAACACCCGCCCGGGTTGGTGTCCGTTGGGCAGGCGTACGTGACGACGCTCGTCAACGCGGTCATGCAGAGCCCGGACTGGCCGTCGACCGCCATCTTCCTGACCTGGGACGACTGGGGCGGCTTCTACGACCACGTCGTTCCGCCGTCCGTGGACGCCGCCGGGTATGGGCTCCGGGTGCCAGGGATGGTGATCAGCCCGTTCGCGCGGCAGGGTTACGTCGACCACCAGGCGCTCAGCCACGACGCTTACGCCAAGTTCATCGAGGACGTATTCCTGGGCGGTCAACGCCTGAACCCCAGCAGCGACGGCCGGCCGGACTCTCGCCCCGACGTCCGCGAGGCCGCCCCCCAGCTCGGCGACCTCGCGGCCGACTTCGACTTCACGCAGCGGCCCCGGCCACCCATGATGCTCGATCCCCACCCAGCTCCAGGACCGGCCTCGACCCTTTAGGGCCTAGATAATCGAGCGGTGACCACCGCTCTTCGGACGCGGGCGGCCCTGAGGGCCGGCGCGCTCGGCGCCTACGTCCTGGCCGCGGAGTGGGCGCGCGCCCTGTTCGACCAGTTGCCTGGATGGACCAGCGCGGCACTGCTGATCGGCGGCGCGGCACTGGCCATCACGGCGCTCGGCTGGTCGCCCGATCGTCTCGGCCTGGGCACCTCGCGTTTCTGGCTGCGCCTGCTCGGGGGGCTTGCGCTGGGCGCCGTGCTGCTTCTTCCCGGCGCCGCCCGTTCGGGCGCGGCGCCGATGCTTTCCGGCGCCCTGGCCGCCGCGGCGATCGCCGTGTCCATCGGGGAGGAGATCGCCTTTCGCGGCGCGCTGTACGCAGCGCTGGAGGAGATCGGCGGCGCGCCCCTGGCCGTGATCGGCTCGACGCTCCTGTGGACCCTGGCCCACGCCCTTTCCCACCCGCCGGCGTTCCTGGGCGCCGTGGCCGCGGCGGGCCTGCTGCTTGCGCTGTGGCGCTGGGCCTGCAAGGACCTCGTGGCCCCCATCCTCGGCCACGTCATCGCGGACCTTGCGCTGTGAGGCGGCTCGCGATCCTCGGGGTCGCGGCGGTCGCCTACGTCCTCGCCGCGTGGATGGTGGCACCCGGCTTCTACGACGGCTTCGGCCCGCAGAACCCCTACAACTGGACGTGCCCGCCGCCGCAGGCCGGCGCGAACGTCAAACCGAGCTCGGGCCACCTCGTGATCAAGGTGATCAACGGCAGGAGCGATGCCAACTCGGCGTTCACGGACGACGGCCAGATCGTGATCGGCTTCCTGCCAGGCGCGTTCGACGTCACCGGGAAGACGAGCGTGACCGTCGACATCACTCCGCTACCGACCTGCCCCCAGCCGAAGGGTTTGAAGTTTGTGACGAACGTCTACGCGATCGTCGCGGATGCTCCGCTTCTCGACCACCTCGTGATCGGCGGCCAGAGCGTTCCGCCCGCCAACCTCACCCTTCGCTACTCCAACCTCGAGCCCGACCCGAACGACGTCTACATCGCCGACGACCCGAGCGGCCCATGGACCTCGATCGGACACGCGTCGGCCGCCGCGCCGTACACGATCGACACCCACACCAACAAGCTCGGCTACTTCGTCGCGGGCTACACGTCGTCGAACGCGACGCCGCCGGGCGTCGTGGTCGGGGGCGGGCCGGCGCTGCCGATCATCGTCGCCGCGCTCATCGTCGTGGTCGTGCTGGCCGGGCTGCCGCTGGCCGTGTTGCGCAGGCGACGCGGCGGCGGCGGCGAAGAGGACGAATAGCTACTCGTATTTGATCGCTTCGAACACCGTGCCGCACTTGCGGCAGCGGTACTGGAGCGTCATCGCCTGGGTGCCGAAGAGCGATATGACCTCGGCATCCGCCGCCTTGCAGTGCGGGCAGCGGGGTTCAGAGCGGGGTTGGTTTCGCGGCGGCCGGCGCGTACTTCTTCTCCTCGAGGCCCCTGAGCATCGCGAACGTGTGCTTGTCGACCTCGCCCGGTGCCGTTCGGCGGCGCCGAGGATCCCACGTCTCCCAGCGGATCGTCACCGGCGGCGCCTTACTTTCCAGCTGCTCTTCAAGCCGGATGCGCATCTGCTCCGGGCCTATGCTCAGCCCTATCTCGGCTGAGTCGGGAGGTCCGAAGAACTCGATCGCCTCGCGCCAGGCGCGCTCGAGGGGCGCCCTGTCTATGCCGGAGCGAAGCCAGCTGCGCCCGTGGAGGAAGTGGTAGCGCTCCTCCATCAGCATCTTGCGCAGCCTCGTCTGCAGCACCTCGACCGAGCCGCCCACGCACGCTTCGATCACCACGGTGAACGCCGAGTCGAGGACCGCGTTTGCGGCGACGAACTGGCTCCACTCGGTCCACGGCTCGTCGAAGTAGGCAAGGTTGCGAATCCTGGCCGGTTCCCGGTCGCGCTCCGGCTCGCGCGGGTCGTCGCCCAGCGGCTCGAGGCATCCATAGAGCACACGGCTGTGGCCGAGGTCGTCGAGCCCCATGGCCGCGGCTGCGATGTCTGCTTCGAGGGACGGAGCGCGTGTTGCCCATTCGGCGTAGCGGAGTCCAAGCATCTGCTTGTTGTCGGCGACGCTGAGGACCAGGTCGGAGAGGCTCACTTACTCCCCGGGCTGCCAGAGGTGGATCACGTCGTCGCGGCGAACGATGGCCATCTCGCACCATCGCTCCTCGTCGTAGGTGGCGCGGGCGTAGGCCATCGCGAGGTCGGAGTCCGGCGCGACCACGCTGCCGACCTGCCGCAGCGGCTCCTCACGCGTCTTGCGCGCGAAGACCTCGTACTCGATCGCGTCGCCGCTGACGCGCCTGTAGCCGCTGCCCGCGCTCAAACGGCCAGGCCCCACTCTTCAAGGGCGTCGCGACCCTGCTCGGTCATGCGCGCGGTCGTCCAGGGCGGGTCCCACACGACGTTGACGCGCACCTCTTCGACGCCTGGCTCGCGCAGCAGCCGGTCGCGCACGTCCTCGAGGATGAAGTCGGACGCGGGACAGCCCATCGCCGTGAAGGTGAGGTCGACGTCGACGACACCGTCACGCTCGTCGATGCCATAGATCACGCCGAGGTCGACCAGGTTGATCGGCATCTCGGGATCCTGGACTTCGCTCAGCGCGGCCCAGAGTCTTGCGGTCACGAGTCCTTGTGGTGGGTCTTTCTGAAGTTGTGGAACTCTTCCTGGAACATTGCGACCATCTCGGCATTGCGTGGACCGCGGGCGCGCCAGCGCGCCAGAACGCCGTCCCAGGTGATCGGCTTGTTGAAGTCCCAGCGCTTGTTCTCCGCGTCGAACTCGCACGGGAACGGGTAGTCGAGCTCCCACACTTCTTTGCCGTCGCGCACCTCGTTGTGAGAGGGCACCTTGACCCCGATCTGCTCGCAGTAAGGGACGACCGTCGACAGCCACCACTGCCGCAGCTGGTCGTTGGTCAGGCCCTTGAGCCGGTAGTCGAGCTGCGTGGAGTGCATCTTCATGGAGTCGGGGAGGCCGAACCACTCGACGCTCAGCGGGAACATCCAGTCGACGGCTCTTTGGAGCTCATCCTTGGCGGAGCCGCCGGTGGCGCTGATGCGCTTCATCCAGGTTCGGCCGTTTCGCAGGTGGAAGTTCTCCTCGAGCATGACCTTGTTGAGGCCTCGCTTCCAGGGGCCGTAGCTGCACTTGTCGTGGATGTCGCCCAGCAGGCAGAAGCCGGCCTGGTCGTAGAAGCCGTTGGCGACGACCAGCTCGGTCCAGCTCTCGAGCGGGACGTCGAAGGCGTATGGGTAGCGGAAGCTCTTGGGGTCGCGGCTGAAGATGAGCTTCTCCTGGTCCTCGCCGAGCTCCTCGAGGATGTGGTACGCGATGTGGGCGTGGGCGAGCTCGTCCTGGATGATCGCGATCCCGGTCATGAAGGCGTTGATGCTGGGCGCGCGCTTGGCGGCCAGGTAGTAGGCGGGGGCGCTGATGAGCTCGGTGTCGCCGCTGACGATCAGGGTGTGCTTGAGCTCGCGGAGGTACTCGGGCGTCATCTCCCTGGGAGACTCGATCAGCTCGCCCGATTTGATCATCTGGTCGAACTCGGTTGAGGTGGGCATCAACTCAATTCTGGCGCAACACGGGCGGGCGGTAGAATCGTTGCCTCCCCCAGGCAGCGTGGGCGCTGCCGCGCCGCGGTGGCTGTAGCTCAGCAGGCAGAGCACCAGATTGTGGATCTGGGTGTCGCGGGTTCAAATCCCGCCAGCCACCCCAAAGCCGGGTGATGATCCGAGGCGAATAGGCCTGTTTTGCGCAACTAGTGCCTATCACTAGCCGCCGATGGGCCCGTTTTGTGCAAAACGGCGGTCTCCGTCGGAGGTGAGAGTCACAATCGCGGAGAAAAAGCTCCTCTCCCTCGACTGGATCGGTCGGCGACGCCAGCGCGGCGGCGCCGGCCATCTCGGGGAATAACGGCTTCGAGTCCAGGTTTGCAGTCCTCGAGGAGGATCCCGATGACTGACAAGAGCTCGAGCAAGATCCACGTGCCGCCCAAAGGCACCCGGGGCTCCCGGGTGATGGACGTGATGGGCGTGTTCATCAGGCCGTTCGCCGGTATGGAGATTTCGCGCCATCAGAAGACGAAGGGTCCCGAGGCGTCCACTTTCATGGGATTTCCTGTCCTGGTCCTCACCACGATCGGCGCCAAGTCCGGCAAGGAGCGCAGCACAGTCCTCGGCGGCTTTCCCGACGGAGACAACGCCTGGCTGATCATCGCCTCCAAGGGCGGTTCGGCCACGAACCCGGCCTGGCTGCACAACATCGCCGTCCACCCCGACAAGGTGTGGGTGCAGATCGGCAACCGCAAGTTCAGGGTTCACCCGGAATCACTCACGGGCAAGGCGCGGGAGGAGGCATACGCCAGGGTGGCCGCCGCCGCACAGCAGTACGCCGGCTACCCCAAGAAGACCGATCGCGAGATTCCCGTCCTTCGGCTGACGCCGGCGGAGTAGAACCCGGCGCGTAGCATGCCCTTTGTGGGGCGGCCTTCGATCTACGAGTTTGCCGGCGGCCACGACGCGTTTCTCGCCCTCGCGGCTGCGGTCACCGAGCGCTGCATCGAGGACCCTGAGCTCAACCACGCGTTCTCACAAGAGTTGAGTCACAACCACAACGACAACCTCGCGGCCTACTGGGCCGAAGTCTTCGGTGGACCGCCGAGCTACTCGGGCAACCTCGGCGGCCATGCCGGAATGCTGACGATCCATGCCGGGCACGGCTCTCCCGACGAGTGGGGCGACCGCTTCGAGGCCTGCTTCATCGCGGCGATGGACGACGCCGCGCTGCCCGAGGATGCCGAGTTTCGCCAGGCGATGCGCGACTACATCCACTGGGCGACGCGCGAGGTGAACCGGTACTCGCCGGTCGGCTCGACGGTCGCTCAGATGCAGCCGATGCCGCGGTGGTCGTGGGACGGGTTGCAGACGTAGGGGTCAAAGGCTGGGCCGCTCTGGCATTGATGGCGTTGGCCGCGGCGGCATGCTCGCCCTCACACTCGCCGGCGGTGACCGCGAAGCCGCGGAACGTATTCGTGATCGTCATGGAGAATCACTCGGCATCCGAGGCGCTTAGCGCCCCCTTCACGGCATCTCTGGCGCAGCGTTACGGCGTAGCGCAGAACTACCACGCGGTGGCTCATCCCAGCGTCCCGAATTACCTCGCGCTGACGTCGGGCAGCACTTGGGGGTTACAGGACGACAGCTATCACGTCCTGCCGGCGAGTGACCTTGGAACGCAGCTGACAAACGCACACGTGACGTGGCGGGCGTACATGGAGGGGCTCACCTCCCGTGGATGCCTGGACAGCCCGGTGCCGTACGACCCCGGACATGATCCGTTCGCCTACTACGGCGGCCAGTGCCCGACCAACGTGGTCCCGCTGTCCGACCTCGGACCCGACCTGAACGGCGCCTCGACTCCTCGGTTCGTGTGGATCACGCCCGACATGTGCCACGACACGCACAACTGCGACGTCGCGGTCGGCGACGCGTGGCTGCGGCAAGAGGTGGGGCAGATCACCGCGTCCCAGGCGTGGAAGAGTGACGGCGTGCTGTTCATCACGTGGGACGAAGACGACAGCAGCTCGGACAACCACGTGCTCACGCTCGTGGTGGCGCAGGGCACCGGCCACCGCTCAAGCAGCAAGCCGTACACGCACTACTCGCTGCTGGCCAGCGTCGAGGACCTGCTCGGCGTGGCCCGGCTCGGGCAGGCTTCGGGCGCCACGCCGATGTCCGACCTTCTCCCCAGCTGACCTCTCTACCTTTATCTATGTGTCGTTGATCGTCTGCGACGTCGGGCCGCGCGACGGGCTGCAGAACGAGGCTCGGATCCTCGAGCCCGCGACTCGCGCCGAGCTGTGCGACCGGCTCGCTGGGGCCGGCGTGAAGAGGATGGAAGCCGCGAGCTTCGTCAACCCCAGGCTTGTGCCCCAGATGGCGGGTGCCGAAGAAGTCATGGCCGCGCTCCGGCGCAAGCCGGGCGTGAGCTACGCCGGTCTGGTCCTGAACGAGAAGGGCTATGAGCGCGCTGTGACGGCCGGCGTCGACGAGGTGCACTACGCGTTCTCGGCAGCGGACGAGTTCGGGCGGCGCAACCAGAACGCGAGCACCGAAGAAGGATTGAAAACCGCGCTCGCTCTGGTCGCGCGCGCCCGCAGCGAGCGGATGCCGATCACGGTCACCATCAGCGTCGCCTTCGGGAGTCCTTTCGACGGGCCGATCCCGGCCGCGAGGGTGCTGGAGATCGTCAAGCACCTGATGGCTGTGCCGCCGGACGAGGTGTGCCTGGCGGACACGATCGGAGTCGGGGTTCCGGCGCAGGTGCGCGAGCTGGTGCGTGGCGCACGCGCGCTCGGGGCGACGGTCGGCGCCCATTTCCACAACACGCGCAACACGGGATACGCGAACGCCCTGGCGGCCCTGGAAGAGGGCGTGGTCTCCCTCGACGCGTCAGTCGGCGGGGCCGGTGGCTGTCCTTTCGCGCCCAACGCGACGGGGAACATCGCGACGGAGGACCTGGTCTACCTGCTCCGGGGCATGGGCGTCGACGCCGGCATCGACCTGGACGCGCTCATCGACACCTCGCGGTGGCTCGGCCGGCAGCTGGGCAAGGATCTGCCCGGCATGCTCGCGCGAGCGGGAGACTGGCCGGCGGCCTAACGCGCTCCCGCGTGCAGCCCGTAAAGGGCGCCGAACTTCTTCTGCACGTACGCGATCCACGGGCCGGCGGTGAGTGGCTTGCCCGTTGCCCGCTCCAGTAGCTCGTTCGGCGTGAACTTGCGGCCGTGCCGGTGGACGTTGCGGCGCAGCCACTTCAGCAGCACCGTGAAGTCGCCGCGCTCGAAGTGGGAGTCGACGTCGCCGGCCTCGGCGCGGACCTTCTCCATGAGCTGCGCCGAGACGAGGTTGCCGATCGTGTAGCCGGGAAAGATCCCGAAGCTGACGTAGGACCAGTGGATGTCCTGCAGGCAGCCCTGGCGGTCGTTGGGGACGTTGAGGCCGACATAGGACTTGAAGCGAGAGTTCCATGCCTCGGGCAGGTCCGCGACCTTCAGGGTCCCGTCGAGAAGCTCGTTCTCCAGCTCGAACCGCAAAAGGATGTGCATGTTGTAGGTGACCTCGTCCGCCTCGACGCGAATGAAGGACGGGTAGGAGCGGTTGACCGCGCGCCAGAAGCCATCGGCGTCCATCCCCTGTAGCGGTTCGGGGAACGCGGCCTGCAGGCTCGGGTAGAAGTGGTGCCAGAACGCCTGGCTGCGGCCGACGAGGTTTTCCCACATGCGGGACTGAGACTCGTGAATGCCGGGTGACGCCGCGCCCCACAGCGGCGTGTGGTCGAGGTCGGGGCTGAACCCGAGGTCGTAAAGCGCGTGGCCCGTCTCGTGGATCGTGCCGAACAGGCACTCGTTGAAGAAGTCGCGCGACACGCGGGTGGTGATGCGCGCGTCGCCCGGCCCGAACGTGATCGAGAAGGGATGCGTGGACAGGTCCTGCCGCCCCTTGTCCGCCTCGTATCCGATCCGCTTGGCGACCTCGAGCGCATAGGAGAGCTGCAGGTCGGGGTCGAAGCCCCGGTACAGGACGCGGTCGTCGACGGCGTCGGCGTGGCGCGCGATGTCCGCGACCAGCGGCACGATCGCGCGCTTGAGCTCGGCGAAGATGGTCTCGAGCTGGCTTGTCGTCATGCCCGGCTCGGTGCGGTTGATGAGAGCGTCGTAGGGGCGGTCCTCGTAGCCGAGCGCGTCGGCGATCCGGCGGTTCAGCTCCACGTTCTTTTCCAGGTAGGGCGCGAATATCTCGAACTTCTCGTCCTTTCGTGCCTTCTCCCACGCGGGGCGCGCGACCGAGCTGGCGTGTGCGATCTCGGCGACGAGGTCGGCCGGGATCTTGACCGCTTCGTCGTAGTCGCGACGCGTGACGCGCACGAGGCTGGCCTCGTCCGAGTCGAACGGTTTGTCCGCGAGCTCGGTCTCGAGCTTCTCGAGGAGCTTCCCGACCTCCTTGGACGCGAGCCTGACGTGGGCGAGCTTCAGCAGCGTGGCCAGCTGCTCGGCGCGGGTCTGGACGCCGCCCGGCGGCATGTACGTTTCCTGGTCCCACTCGAGCACCGCCGCGGCCCGGTTGAGGTCGGTGACCTCGGACAGGATCCGCTTCAGCTCATGCATTGCGCTGCCGGCGCCGCCCGCACCGTCGGTTTTGTCCACCACCCTTGAAGGTATTCTCCCGAATGTCCGCGTCGCCCCGCTAGCTCAGTGGATAGAGCATCTGTCTTCTAAACAGAGGGTCGGGGGTTCGAATCCCTCGCGGGGCACTTTTTCATGGCCTCTGGGCGCGATAGTCCGGACTAACACCTCATGCGCCACAGGGGAATGCGTCCATAGTCCGGACTATCGCGGACCAGGCGACTCTTGGCGGATAATCCGTGCAGTCGTGGCAGAGTCAGTCGAGGTCACAACCGAGCACCGAACGCTGGAGCAGCTTCAGGCCGGCCTCGAGCAGGTGCTCTCGGCGCCCCAGGACGCCGGCACGCTGGAGATGATCGTCGCCCGTCCGGCAGTCGACGAGCGTGTGCTGCTTGCGTCGGGCGAGCTCGACGTCGAGCGTGGTCTGGTGGCCGATCGATGGAGCAGCGGCAGCAGGCCGAACCCGAAGGCGATGCTCACGGTGATGAACGCGCGCGCGAGCCAGCTCGTCGCCGGCGACCGGTCGCGGTGGGCGCTAGCCGGGGACCAGCTTTACGCGGACTTCGACCTCAGCCCGAAGAACATTCCGCCCGGAACGCGGTTGGCGATCGGTTCGGCTGTGATCGAGGTGACCGATCAGCCTCATCTCGGATGCGAGAAATTCAGCTCGCGATTTGGCCAGACCGCGCGCGAGTTCGCCAATTCGCCCGCCGGCACCGCTGCGAGCTTCCGCGGAATCAACACGCGGGTGGTGCAATCGGGCACCGTCCACGTCGGAGACGTGATCCGCAAGCTGGCCTAGCCCGCCGCGATCAACGCGATCGCGACCACGGCGGTCGCCGCGCCCACCGTCTGCAACAGCGTGAGTCGCTCGTGCAGGAAAACTCGGGCGCACAGCACGGTGAACGCGGGATAGAAGGACGTGAGCACGGCGCTGATCGACAGCAGTCCGAACAGGGTCGCGTACATGTAGAGGACGACACCGGTCCCATCGAGGGTGCCGGCGATTCCGATTAGCCGCCACGTCGACCGCTTCGGTAGGAACGGAA
Organism: Candidatus Dormiibacterota bacterium; assembly: GCA_035279785.1. Classification (GTDB taxonomy): domain Bacteria; phylum Chloroflexota; class Dormibacteria; order Dormibacterales; family Dormibacteraceae; genus 40CM-4-65-16. The sequence goes on along the minus strand of DATEHC010000095.1, from coordinate 2,695 downwards.
CCCGCGTCACCAGGGCATACGTCAGGGAGATCAGCGACGAGCCGAGGCGGCCGCTTAGGAACGCGGGCACGCCGGAAGCGCTTCCCGCGTGGAAGAGGATGAAGAAGAGGCCGAACGCCACGCCCGCGATTACGGCCAACCCTATCGCCGACCTCGAGCCCCGCCCGGCCGCGGGCGCCGGACCGTTGATCAGAACGATCGCGATCAGTCCCATCGCGATGCCCGCAACCTGCGCGGGGTGCAGCCTCTCGCCCGCGAACAGCACTCCGGCGGCCGCCGGCAGCGCCGCGGCGACGACGCCCGTGATCGGGGCTACGATCCCGATCTGGTTCAGCGCCATGGCGCGGTAGAAGAAGATCAGACCGAAGCTGCCCACCACGCCGCCGAGAAACGTGTAGCCGATCAGGCTGAGGTCCCATCGCGCCGGCAGCAACAGGTACGCGAAGGGCACCGCCACCAGCCCGACCAGCTCGACGCTGAGTGCGACGCTCGGAGGCGAGCTGCGACGACCCGCCACGCCGCCGGTGAAGTCGGCGACGCCCAGGGTGGCTGCGGACGCGAGGGCGGCGGCGGGCGAAAAGAGCTGGTTCAGGCAGTGGATCGTAAGTGAGCCGCGCCACAGGGAAATTTCCTGAGGCAGCGCGGCCGGTTTGGGCCTATATAGGGCGAGTCGTGATGCACGGATCGCTCTTCTCGCACACTGAGGGCGAGCTCATAGAGGCCGCAAGGGGCGGCGACGGCGCGGCCTTCGCGGAGCTGCTTCGTCCGCACTACCAACCCGCGTTCCGGGTCGCGTATGGACTCCTTCACGACTCGACCGAGGCGGAGGATGCGGTGCAGGAAGCCGCGTTCAAGGCCTGGCGGCGGCTCGGCAACCTGCGCGAGGGGTCGAGCCTGCGTCCGTGGTTCCTGGCGATAGTCGCAAACCAGTGTCGCGGCGTCAGCCAGAGCAAATGGTGGTCGGTGGCCAAGGGGGATGCAGTGGACGGTGAGGCGGAGTCTGTCGACGTCGCGGCCGCGGTCGACCTCCGTCGCGCCCTACTCCGGTTGAGCCATGACGAAAGATTGATCGTGGTTCTTCGCTACTACCTGGACATGCCGTTCGACGAGATTGCCACGACCCTCGGCATCACGCCCAAGGCAGCGAGGAACCGCGTCGAGAGGGCCGTGCACCGGTTGCGGCCCATCGTCCAGATACAGGGGGCGGCGGTCTGATGGAAGAGCAGCTCATGTTCACGCGCATCCACGACGCACTCGACGTCCCAATGCCGCCCGGCGCCTATGAGCGCCTCCGCACGAATTTGACCAAGAAGCCGGTTCGCCCATTCCGGTGGCCGGCGTTGCAGACAAGGTGGTCGATGATGTCCTTTCGATTTGCCGCAGGGCTCGTCATCGTGGCCATCGCAGTTGCCGCGGCGGCGGCGGCCATTGCGATCCACGACAACGTTTCTCCCGCCGGATCCGTGATGCCAACGGGCGAATACCAAGCGATGGTGCGCTCGGACTGGGTGAGGGCGAACGGTGCACTGGAACCTTGCCAGAGCACCACGCCGGGCGGCTGCGCAGCAAAAGCCACGCATGCGCTCACGCCGGTCCAGCTTTGGCTTGATGACCTGAATCGAGCGCATACACCCCGCCAGTTCGTGAATGTCGACGCCGAGATGCGAGCGCATCTTGCACAGGAGATCGGCGCCCTGAGATTTGCCGTAACTGCGACCAGGGAAGGCAATGCCGCCGGAGTTGACGGCGCCTTCGATCGGGTCGGCTACACACACGACTGGACCACCGTGATCGTGGACGCGATCGTGGTGTCCCGAAGCGCTACAGACGCCCAATACCGAAACGCCGTCAAAAGCGCCAAGGCGTCATTCGACAACTGCTTTCTCTGCGAAGCGGTGGTTCAAATGAAGACGCCCGACTGCAGCTCGCTTCCGGTCTCTTCGTGTTTCGAACTGTTTGACGCACTGGCAGCAAACATCGCCGATATTCAGGCTGCAGTCGTCGCCAACCTTGCACCCGCGTCCGATGCCGCTCTCGACCATCGCCTGCAGGTTGACCTCACTCGTGCCGACGCTGAATTGATGGCCATGAAGCTCGACGTAGCAAATCGGGACGTGCCCACCTTTGCGGCCGCGCTCACGCGTCTTCAGGCGATCGTGAAGCAGATCGACGCCGATGCGGCCCAGATCACGGGCTGAAACAAAAAAAGCGGAGCCGGCTGTTCGCCGGCTCCGCGTGTGCACGATGGGTTGGCTATACCGAGCGACGGCCCGCGAACGAGTCGATCATGTCGCGGTAGGTTCGCATTGCGAGCCGCAACTTCTCGGTGTCGTCCGTGTTCTCCACGCCGCGATGCGTGCTCTGAATGCGATCGCGCATCTTGTTGAACATGTCCTCCATCAGCATCTCGGCCTTTTTGACCGCGCTCTTGGGGTCGTCGATGAACTCCGCCTGCAGCTCGTCGAACCGCATGCGCATGTCGCGCATCTCCGACGACATTTCGCCCTGGCGCGGCGAGGTCATCGTCTGCGGCTCCGAGCGCCCCATCACCTCAGGATTGGACCGAGCCGATTGCGGATCGTTCCGCTCCATCACCTCCGGATTGCTGCGAAGCGTGTCAGGGCCGCGCCGCCTCTCTTCACCCTCCGCAACCCCGATGTCGTTCTTACGTCGCTCCATGTCGCTCATGAGGCCA
>DATEHC010000094.1:0-6736 GCA_035279785.1 Candidatus Dormiibacterota bacterium | reverse complement strand
ACTCATCGGCCGCCGAGCGAATCGCCGCGATGTCGGTGTTGAAGCCGCCCAGGCGCCCCCGGTCGTTGACGATGGTGTTGACCGCGCGCGCGCGCACCGCCTCGGGCGCGATCGTGTCGAGCTGGTCCATGACCGCCTGCTTGTACGGGATGGTGACGTTGGCCCCGGCGACATCGTCAGCGCGCAAACCGGCGATTGCTGCTCTCAGCTCCTCCGGCGGCACGTCCCGCAGCTCGTACGACCAGTCATCCATGTCCAGCGCGCGAAAGGCGGCGTTGTGCATGGCCGGGCTGCGCGAGTACGAAATTCCGTGACCGAGGATGAAGAGCTTCAGGCTTTCAGCTGCCGCTCGTGCCGTACTTCGCGACGTCGCTGTCGAACTGCTGTTGGTTGGTCTCGAAGTGCGTCGTGCCCTGCCGGTCGGTGAAGTAGAAGAGGAAGCTCGTCTTCGGCGGGTTGACGCAGGCGTTGATCGCATCCTTGCCGGGGTTGCTGATCGCGCCCGGAGGCAGGCCCGCGTGCTGGCGCGTGTTCCAGATGTTGGGCTGCGCCAGCTCGGTTCCGGTGGGTTCGGGCGTGAGGCGCCCGAGGCCATACAGGAGCGTCGCGTCGACTCCGAGCGGGATCTTCTGCGCGAGGCGGTTGTAGTAGACGCTGCAGACGTTTCCGCGGTCCGTCGGCGACTTGTCGTTGGCCTCACGGTCCACCATCGAGGCCAGGATGACGATCGTCCTGACGTCCTCCGCGGGTCGCGCATTCGTCGCCGCCGCGATCTGCGCCTTCAGGTCGGCGCTGAAGACGACGCCGAACTCCTGAAGCTGCGCCTCGACGATGCCCTTGGCGCCGGCCGACGGATCGATGAGGTAGGTGTCAGGAAACAGGTAGCCCTCGAAGGGGAAGTCGCCGGTCGCCGCCTGCTGCGGAAGGAAGCTGTACCTCGCCGGCAGGTTGGGGTCCTTGGCCGCGAGCAAGTAGTCGTTGCCCGTGATCCCGGGAAGGTGCGTGTCGTCGACCGTCTGGGCCAGGGAGCGCAGCGGGAAGCCTTCCTTGAAAGTGATGCGCTTCTGGTTCGGATGGCCGTGCTGCAGCTCCACCGCGATCTGGCTCATGGCCATGTTGGTGTTGAGGACGAAATCTCCGGCCTGGATCTTCGGGCCGGCGCCGGTGACGCGCTCGTAAAGGTCCCACGCGATCGTGCTGCGGATGAGTCCGAGGTCGTGCAAGTCCGTGCCGATCTGCATAGGCGTCTCGCCGGGATCGACGTGGAACGGCACCGTCTTGCTGGTCGACGACACGGGCGTGTTCACGTTGTAGTTCCACCAATCGAGGCCACGGGCGGCGCCGTAACCCAGCACCGCAAGGACGACGATGATCGTGATGATCCGCCTCACTCCACCCGGTCCTCCTCCAGCGCCGCCATCACGCGTTTGAAATCGTCGCCGTCGACGGTCTCGAGCCCCGACGTCGATTCACGCAGCAAAAGGACCGCGTCCGGGTCCTTCGCATCCTCGACGAGGTAGTACGCCACTCCATCGAGGTCAAACGCGTCGTGCATCCTGAACCGGCGCTCGACGCCCGACTCGTCGACCAGCGTGACCTCGTCAGACATGCTTCGAGTCAAGGTGCGACTGCAGGAGCAGGGTGGCCGCCACCTGGTCAATGGTCGCGCGGCGGCGCGAGCGGCGCACACCGCCGGCGATCATGGAACGCTCCGCGAGGGCGGTCGTGAGGCGCTCGTCGACGAGCTCCACCGGAAGCCTGGACGCTTTACGGAGCTCGCCCGCCAGGTCTCGCGCGGACCGCGCCGCGTCTCCGATCGACCCGTCCAGCTGGCGGGGCAGGCCGACCACGATGCGCTTCACCTCGTTGTGGCGCGCTGCTTCCGCCAGCCGCTCGGCGAGCGTCTCCCGAGGCTCGGCGTCGAGGGTCGCCAGGGGCTGGGCGATGGTCGCGGTCGGATCGCTGACCGCCAGGCCGACGCGCCTGGACCCGGGGTCGACCGCGAGCACGCGGCCTACGGGCTGTGCGACGGAGATGGCGACGGCTTGGCCGACCCCTGTGAGGCGGTGGACGCCGACGGAGTGTTCGATGCGATGACGTAGTGAAGCGTGATGCGCTTGTCGAGCAGCGGCATCAAGGGCAGCGCGAGCGGCTCCTCCTTGATCGCCACCGATCGGATAGGAAGCTTTTCGAGGTAGAAGCGTGCCTGCGCGGTCGGGCGGCCGACGATCGCGGCTCGGATCTGATGCTCGTCCAGCGTTGGCGCGACGTAGGCCGAGGCGGTGCCGACGAACACGAGGTATCCGCCCTTCGCCGAGCTCAGAAGCCGGTACTGAACCTGGGTCGGGCTCTCCGTGAGGAGCTGCAGGTTGTTCGGCACGTGCTGCGCCAGGTACGTCTTGTAGGCGGTCGAGACGTCGGAGTCGCTGTAGAAATCGCCTTCTCCGGTGATCGTCATCGTGCCGCTGAAGGTCGGGACCTTGTCCCCAGGCTGGTGGTCGGTCGTGTACTGGGGTGCGCTGAAGATGAGCGTGTCGCTGAGCTTCTCACCGGCCTGACCGGCGCCCTGGATCTGCTGGGCGATGGTCTGGTGGATCTCCTGCTCCAGCTGCGCCCGGCCTGCGTCGAAGTCCGCCTCGGTCATCTGAGGCGTCGACGATGGATCGGTGCCGTTGCCCGTGGCCAGCTGGTTCGTCACGGACAGGCCGGGATACGGGTTGCCCTCGATCTTCGTGATGGTGTGGTCACCGACGTTGCCGGCGCTTCCAGGCTGCACAGCCGCGACATTCGCGTTGGCGGTGCCGGGATTGCCTCCGGTTTGCCACGGGACCAGCACCGTCCCCGATGTCTGCGCAAACTCGAGCCCGTTCGTGTTCATCAACCGCTGGCCGTAAGGAATGTTGATCCCTGGCGAACCACAGTCGAGGCCCGGGCAGTGCGGGGTGTTGATGGTGTTGGTGTAGGTCACGACTCCAGTCGAGGGCGCGAGGGGAACGTCGATCGAGCCGGTCACCTTGAAGCCCTGAGAGTTGGAGCTGGTGATCGTGATGGCGCGCACGTGGATCGGGGCTTTGCCCGGCTGCGCCGAGATCTCGACGTCCTTGGTGGAGAACGGTTGCGCCTGCGCGATGAGCGTCACCGATGCGGACGGCACGAAAACCGCCGCCGCGAAGATGCCGACCAGGATGAGCGTGACAGCCGTGACATAAAGAAGAAAGCGACCAGGCTTCAGCTCGGTGGCGGTCTTGGTGATCAGGCGGGTGGGCGCGGCAACGCCGACGTGAGTCGTCGCCTCGACCTGCCTCCGCTGCCACCACTTGCGCACGGGAGCCGGCGCCTCGGCCTCGGAGGGGATGCCTTCGCCCGCCGGACCGACCGCCCCAAACACCGGGAAGCCGGTCTCGGAAGCCATCTTCTGCACGGCGGGGTCGTCGCAAACGACCGTCACTCGCTTGCCGAGGCGAGCCGAGTAGTTGCGCAGCAGCTGGAAGTTGAACCGGCTCTGCCCGATGCGCGAGCGCATGGGAAGGACGAGCATGGTGTCCTCGCCGTGATAGCGGCGGAGGCGCTCGACGAGCTCCGGGATCTCCTCTTCTGTTTCGACGTAAATCGGGTTCGTTGCCATGGCGGTTATGAGTCTCCTGCTTGTCTGGTCAGGCTTTTATAGCGGACAGGACCCGTCTCATGACGGTGTTGACCGTGTCCCGCTCCTCCGCTTCAGTTCGCAGAGCATGGTTGGCGAGGCCCATCGGGGCGATGTCCTGGGGGCTCGAAAGCTGCCCCGTGGAGTCGGTGAGGTTGCGCACATCGGCCGGCACGAGGTGCCGGACACGCGGCTCACGCGGGAACGGCAGACCGGCCGCCCAGTTGTTCTTGACCATCTCGGTGGTCAGCTCGGGAAGGAGGCTGCCACCGCCGCACAGGTAGATGCTCGTGGGCAGGCGCTCGCCGCGGGAGAGCTCCTTGATGCTGAGCGCCAGGCCCTGGAGCAGCACCTCGGCGTCCGCGCCGAGCAGCTCCGAGACCTGCCGGTGCTGATCCGCCGACAGCAAACCCTCGGAATGTCGCAGCTTGCGCGCTTCGGCCTCTTCGTAGCTGAGCCCGAAGGCAAGCGCGAGCCGGCGCGTGAACGCGCGACCGCCGAGGTTGAACATGCGAGTCCCCTCCACCCCACCGTCGCGAATGAGTGCCACGTCTGTCGTGCCGCCGCCGACGTCGACGAAGATGCCGCCCTCGGCCCAGATCTCCTCGTTGGCGCAGGCGCGAGCCAGGGCGTACGGCTGGGCGACGGAGGCTGCCAGCTCGAGGTCAAGCTCGCGGACGACGGTCTCGACTGCGTCGATGTGCGTCATCGGCGCGAACGTGTTGAACACGGTCACCTCGAGGTTCTTGCCAGTGAATCCGACCGGGTTCGTCACCGGGTAGCCGTCGACACGCACGTTGGTGATCGCCGAGTGCACGAGTCGGGCTTCAAGCTGGCCGTAGCTTCGCTCCATCTCGAGCAGGTGCTGCGCCTCGCGAAGGGCGCGGCGTTGGACCATCTGCAGCATCGTCGACATCTCGCTGCCGCGCACCCGCGACTTCGAGTTCTCGCGCGGGTAGGCAATCGTCGACGAGAAGCCTTTGATCAGCTCGCCGGCGATGCCGACCACGACCTGGCCGGGCACGGTCTTGGCCATGTCCTCGGCGGCCTCGAGCGCGCGGTTGCACGAGTTGATGACCGACTCGAGGTCCGCGATCGCGCCCCCGGACATGGCGGCAGGCGCTTGGGGCTCTCTGCCCACTCCCAGCACTTCACCGTCGGGGCCTTCGCGCCGAACCACCAACACCTTGATCAGGTCCGTGCCGATGTCGAGCACGGTGAAGTGCCGGTAGTAGTCGCTCCGCTTCCGTAGGAATTTGAATTTGGTCATTTCAAGGCGTCTGCAAGGCGTCGGAATGCTTCGTCCACGGGTACGGTGAGAGTGCCGGTGACGAGGTGGGCCGGGCCGCCCCCCTTGCCGAAAAGCTCTTTGAGGCGGTTGGCATCGTACTGGCTGGTCAGGTCCTTGGACACCTTGATGACAAACTTGTCCCGGGCGACGACGGTTACGATCCCCGAGCGCACCTTCTCCAGGTAGCGGTCCGCGTAGGACTTCAGCTCGTCGATGCCGGAGGCGTCAACCGTCTCGGCCACGTAGTCGATGCGGCCGTGCTTGACCTCGATCCCGTCCCGGCCGATGCGCTCGGTGCGGAGGCGCTCGCGCTCACGTTCGAGCTCCTTGACCTGGGAGCGCAGCGCCTGGATCCGCTCGGGCAGGTGCTCGGGGCTGGTGTTGAACGAGCGCGCCAGCTCGGTGAGCAGCTCGCGGTCGCTGCTGACGAGCGCGTCCGCCGCCTCACCGACGACGAGGTCGAGACGCCTGAGACCAGACCCGATGCTCGACTCGGAGACGATCACCGCCGTCCCGATGTCCGCGGTGTTCTTCACGTGCGTGCCCCCGCACAGCTCGCACGTCCAATCGCCGAAACAGACGACACGGACGACGTCGCCGTACTTCTCCTCGAAGAGATGCATCGCGCCCTGCGCCACGGCCTCCTTGTATGGCTTCTGGCTCTCGTGAAAGGGCAGCGCCTCGCGCACCTTCTCGTTGACGCGGCGGTTGATGCGCGCGAGCTCTTCTTTCGTGATCGCGCGGTTGAGCGGGATGTCGAAGGTCGTGTGGTCCGGACCCACCCACGAGCCTTTCTGCACGACCTGGTCGCCAAGCGTCTCGCGCAGCGCCTTGTGCAGGAGGTGGGTCGCCGAGTGGTGGCGCATGATCTGCCGCCGGCGCCGCTCGTCGACCGCCGCGGTCGCCTCTTGACCGACGACGATCTCGCCCGTGATGACCGTGCCGATGTGCGCGATGGCGTGTTGCGCCGGCTTCTGGGTGTCGTCGACCCGCACGCGACCGCTCGGCGTCGTGATGTAGCCGGTGTCGCCGATCTGGCCTCCAGACTCGCCGTAGAAAGGCGTGCGCTCGAGGAAGACTTCGATCTCATCCCCTTCACGAGCGGTGTCAACGGGTGACGCATCGCGACGGATCGCATCGATCTTGCTTTCCGTCGAAAGCTCCCGATAGCCGGTGAAGTCGGACCTGGGAAGATCCTTCACCTGCGCCAGCGCCTGCGGAACGTTGCGCCGCGAGCGCTCGCGCTGCAGCGTCATCTCCGCCTTGAAGCCGTCGTCGTCGATCTGAAGCCCGCGCTCGGTCGCGAGCTCTCGCGTCAGCTCGAGCGGAAAGCCGAACGTGTCGTGGAGGCGAAATGCATCGGGGCCCGACACCGTCTTGCCGCCATGGGCCACGACCTTTTCGAACTGCTGCATACCCCCCTCCAGCGTGCGCGCGAATCGCTCGGCCTCGTCGTCGATCGTCCGCATGATCAAGCCCTGCCGCTCGCTCAGCTCGACGTAGTGGTCGGCGAACATCGCGACCGTCCTCTTCGCGCCGTCTGACAGTTTGGCCGTCAACCCGATGTTGCGTCCGTGCAGAGCGGCGCGACGGATCAATCGGCGCAGCACGTAGCCACGCCCCTCGTTCGAGGGCAGCACACCGTCAGAGATGCAGAACGTGATCGCCCGCACGTGGTCGGCGACGATGCGTTCGGAAAGCGTTGTCGGCTTGTTGCTGTGGCCGCGCACCCAGTCGACCAGCGGCGAAAGCAGGTCCGATTCGAAGACGTTGTTCTTGCCCTGCAGGATGAAGCTGATCCT
>DATEHC010000093.1:0-2137 GCA_035279785.1 Candidatus Dormiibacterota bacterium | reverse complement strand
TGGACATGAGCTACCGCGCGATCATCAACCTGCTCGCGATGTGCGGCTGTGTCGGCCAGTCTGGGGGCGGCTGGGCGCACTACGTGGGGCAGGAGAAGCTGCGTCCGCAGACCGGCTGGACCGCGCTCGCGTTCGCGCTCGACTGGGCCCGTCCGCCGCGGCAGATGAATTCCACGTCTTTCTTCTACGCGCACACCGACCAGTGGCGCTACGAGAAGGTCTCGGTCGCCGAGATCCTCTCGCCGCTCGCCGACGCGAAGCGCTACTCGGGCAGCCTGATCGACTTCAACGTCCGCGCGGAGCGCATGGGCTGGCTCCCGTCGGCGCCGCAGCTGCAGAGGAATCCGCTCGAGATCGCGAAGGAGGCCGCCCGCGCCGGCGTCGACCCGAAGGACTACGTTGTGCGCGAGCTGAAGAGCGGCAAGCTCAGGATGAGCTGCGAGGACCCGGACCACCCGGACAACTTCCCGAGGAACCTGTTCGTGTGGCGCTCGAACCTGCTCGGCTCTTCCGGCAAGGGCCACGAATATTTTCTCAAGCACCTGCTCGGGACGACGAACGGGGTCCAGGGCAAAGACCTCGGCGAGACCGGCGGCCAGAAGCCCGAGGAAGTGACCTGGCGCGACACGACGGGCGAGGGCAAGCTCGATCTCCTCGTGACGCTGGACTTCCGCATGAGCACCACCTGCCTGTACTCGGACGTGGTGCTGCCGACCGCGAGCTGGTACGAGAAGAACGACCTGAATACGTCCGACATGCATCCCTTCATCCATCCGCTCTCCGCCGCGGTCGACCCGGTATGGCAATCCCGGAGCGACTGGGACATCTACAAGGGCATCGCGAAGAAGTTCTCCGAGATTGCGGCTAACCATCTCGGCGTCGAGAAGGACGTCGTCCTCACCCCTCTCATGCACGACACGCCGGCCGAGCTCGGCCAGGCGTTCGAGGTCAAGGACTGGAAGAAAGGGGAATGCGAGCCTGTCCCCGGGAAGACGATGCCGGCGATCACCGTCATCGAGCGCGACTACCCGAATACCTACAAGCGCTTCACCGCGCTCGGGCCGCTCATGTCCAAGGTCGGCAACGGCGGCAAAGGGATCGCCTGGAACACCCAGCACGAGGTCGAGCTGCTCGGAGGCCTGAACTACAAGGTGACCGAGGACGGGCCGACCCAGGGATTGCCGAAGATCGAGACGGACATCGATGCCTGCGAGGTGATCCTCGCGCTCGCCCCTGAGACCAACGGCGAGGTGGCGGTGAAGGCCTGGGCTGCGCTCTCGGAAGCGACCGGGCGCGAGCACGCGCACCTCGCCCTTCCCCGCCAGGACGACAAGATCCGTTACCGCGACGTCCAGGCGCAGCCTCGCAAGATCATTTCCTCGCCCACTTGGTCGGGGGTGGAGTCGGAGCATGTGTCGTACAACGCCGGCTACACCAACGTGCACGAGCTGATCCCCTGGCGCACGCTCACCGGCCGCCAGCAGCTCTATCAGGATCACCCATGGATGCGCGCCTTCGGCGAAACGCTATGCGTCTACCGTCCGCCGGTGGATACGAAGAGCGTGCGCCCGATACTCGGGAAGCGCACGAACGGCAACCCCGAGGTGGTGCTCAACTTCATCACGCCCCACCAGAAGTGGGGCATCCATTCGACCTACACCGACAACCTGCTGATGCTGACGCTGTCGCGCGGCGGACCGGTCGTGTGGATCTCCGAGGTCGACGCGAGGAAGGCGGGCATCGCCGACAACGACTGGATCGAGGCCTACAACCTGAACGGCGCGCTCACCGCGCGCGCGGTCGTCAGCCAGCGTGTCGCCCCGGGCATGGTGCTCATGTACCACGCGCAGGAGAAGATCGTGAACACGCCGGGCTCCGAGATCATGAAGACCCGCGGCGGCATCCACAACTCCGTCACGCGCACCTGCCCCAAGCCCACGCACATGATCGGCGGCTACGCCCAGCAGAGCTATGGCTTCAACTACTACGGCACCGTGGGCTCGAACCGCGACGAGTTCGTCATCGTGCGCAAGATGGCGGCGGTGGACTGGATGGACCAGCCGAAGAAGGAGGCCGTATGAAGATCCGCGCCCAGATCGGGATGGTCCTCAACCTGGACAAGTGCATCGGCTGCCAC
>DATEHC010000092.1:0-2330 GCA_035279785.1 Candidatus Dormiibacterota bacterium | reverse complement strand
CCTAATTGCGGACTCCCGAGTTTCATCCCGGTTAAGTCAACGCGTTGGGCCTAAAGTTCGGTCGATGGTGAGGCTTGTCACCGGCGGCACCGGATTCATCGGCCGCCACCTCCTCCGCCTGCTCGCTCGCCGCGAGGGGATGACCTACGTGCTGGTCCGCCGTGCGTCGCTCGCGCGCCTCTCCGTTCTGATCGAGGACTCCGGTTGGGGCGACCGCGTCGAGCCGCTGATAGGAGACATCACCGCGCCAGGACTTGGGATCCAGGCGGACCCGGGCTTCCTGGCCGGCGCCGACGTCTATCACCTGGCCGCGGTCTACGACCTCGAGGCGTCGGAAGAGGCGAACGAGCGGGCCAACGTCGACGGCACGCGCAACGTCGTCGAGCTGGCGCAGCGTGTCGGCGCGCGGGTCCACCACATGAGCTCGATCGCAGTGGCGGGCGCGCTCTGGAAGGGCCCGTTCACCGAAGCGATGTTTGCCGAGGGTCAGGTCCTCGACCATCCCTACTACCGCACCAAGTACGAGGCGGAGCGGATCGTCCGCGACTCCTCGCTGCGGTGGCGCATCTACCGGCCGGGCCTCGTCATTGGGTCCTCGGAGACCGGCGAGGCGGACCGCATCGACGGTCCCTATTACGCGTTCAAGCTCATCCAGCGCCTGCGCAACGCGATCCCGCAGTGGGTGCCGCTGATCGGGATCGAGGGCGGCGAGCTGAACATCGTCCCGGTCGATTTCGTGGCGCGTGCACTGGATGCGATCGGCCACCGCGACGGGCTCGACGGCGAGACGTTCCACCTGACCGATCCGGCTCCGCAGCGACTGGGCGACGTCACCAACGAGCTCTGTCGCGCGGCGCACGCGCCGCAGTTCACGCTGCGCGTGGACAGCCGCGCGGCGCGGATGCTCCCGTCCGAGACGCGGGCGATGCTCGAGCACTGGAGCGTCGCGCAGACCCTCAAGCGCCGCCTGCTCGACGGGATCCGCATCCCGGAGGAGGCGATCCGATTCGCCGCGAGCCGCGCGCGATTCACCAGCGAGCGGACGCACTCGGCGCTCGAGGGCACCGGCGTCGCGTGCCCGCGGCTGTACACGTACGCGTGGAAGATCTGGGACTACTGGGAGCGCCAGATGGACCCGGAGGCCCTGACCGACCGCAACCTTCGGCGGGTCCTGCAGGACCGCGTGGTCGTCGTCACCGGCGCGTCGAGCGGGATCGGCCGCGCGACCGCGCAGCTTGTGGCGCGACACGGCGCTCACGTTGTTCTCGTCTCACGGACGCGCGAAAAGCTCGAGGCGCTGGCGGTGGAGATCGCCGAGGCGGGCGGTCGCGCCTCGGTCTATCCGGCCGACCTTTCCGACCTCGACCAGTGCGACGCGATGATCCACCAGGTTCTTGCCGACTTCGGCCGCGTCGACATACTCGTCAACAACGCGGGCCGCTCGATCCGTCGATCGATCGAATCGTCCTACGACCGGTTCCACGATTTCCAGCGGACGATGCAGCTGAACTATTTCGGCGCGGTGAAGCTGCTCCTGGCGGTGCTGCCCGAGATGCGACGAAGGCGCACGGGGCACGTCATCAACATCTCGAGCATCGGCGCGCAGGCGTACCCGCCGCGGTTCGGCGCTTACGTGGCGTCGAAGTCGGCGCTGGCCTCGTTGAGTCGGTGCATCGCCCCCGAGGTCGTCGACGACGGCGTCGCCATCACCAACATCCACATGCCGCTGGTGCGCACGCCCATGATCGCGCCGACGGGGATCTACAAGAACTTTCCTACGAGCTCACCCGAGGAGGCGGCGGAGTTGGTCGCCTCTGCGATCCTCACGCGGCAGCCGGAGGTCTCCACGCGTCTCGGGAAGTTGGGCGAGACGGTGCACACGGTCGCGCCGGGGCTGCTGCAGTTCGTCATGACCGGCGCGTATCACCTGTTCCCCGAGACGGCGGGGCAGGACGGCCGGCGGCCCGCGCAGCCGGCCGAGGAAGAGATCTCGGTCGAGGCCGCGACGATGGCGTACATCATGCGAGGCATACATTTCTAGCGCAGTGGAGCTGTAGCCCGGATTCATTCCGGGCGTCACCAGGCTCCGCCACAACGTCTCCAGACCCAGCGAGTGGAAGGTAGGGGGGTTCGCGGGGGGATCCTGATCCCCCAGCGCTGTTAGCGCAGTGGAGCCGTAGCCCGGATTCATTCCGGGCGTCACCAGGCTCGGCCACAACGTCTCCAGACTCAGCCGGTGGAACGTAAGGGGGGTTCGCGGGGGGATCCTGTTCCCCCCGCGCTGTTAGTGGTGCAGCAGCGCCCACGCCCCGAAGGCGAAGACGCCGAGG
>DATEHC010000091.1:0-15934 GCA_035279785.1 Candidatus Dormiibacterota bacterium | reverse complement strand
GCGCTGCATGCGGCGCTGGAAGTTGCGCGCGATCGCGAGGCCGGCGACGTGATCGTCGTCCTGTTCCCCGACACCGGGCGCAACTACTTGAGCAAGTTCTTCAACGACGAGTGGATGCGCCAGAACGGCTTCCTCGCGAGGATCGGAGCCGTGCGCATCCGCGAGGTGCTGGACTCCCAGCCCAAGGGTCTGCCGCAGCTGGTGACCGTCGAAGCAGCGAAGTCCGTGGGCGAAGCCATCGACCTCATGCAGCGCTACGGCATCTCGCAGCTGCCGGTGGTCGAGGAATCGAACGGGCGCGGAGTGGTGGGGGCGCTCCAGGAGCGGACGTTGCTCGACCGCGTCTATCGCGACCCGGCGGTGGTGACGACAGCGGTCTCAGCCGCCATGGACGCGCCGCTCAGCCAGGTCGCGGTCGATTCCTCGCTCGACGACGCGTTCGAGCCGCTGCTGCGCGGTGAGCAGGCGGTCCTGGTTGTCGAGAACGACCGGCCGGTGGCCGTGATCACGCGCGCGGACCTGCTGGAGTTCGTGGCCCACCGCGGCCGTGGATAAAGACACCAACTGGGGCTTCTCCACCCGTGCGGTCCACGTCGGGCAGGGGCCTGACCCCGCGACCGGCGCGGTGGTCCAGCCGATCCACATGGCGACGACTTTTGCCCAGCAGGGAGTCGGCAAGCACAAGGGCTTCGAGTACGGGCGAAGTGGTAACCCGACGCGCTCGGCGCTCGAGGAGAACCTCGCGGCGCTCGAAGGCGCCCGTCACTGCCTCGCCTTCGCGTCAGGTCTCGGCGCCGAATCGACGCTGCTGCTGCTGCTCAGCCCCGGCGACCACGTCGTCTACATGGAGGACGTGTACGGCGGGACATTCCGTCTTTTCGACAAGGTGCTCAAGCGCTTCGGCCTGACGTTCACCGCGATCGACGCCTCCGACCTCGACACCGTCGACAGCGCGCTGAGCGAGAAGACCCGCATGGTCTGGCTCGAGTCGCCGACCAATCCGCTGCTCCGAGTCGTCGACATCGATGCGGTCAGCGAGATCGCGCACAGCCACGGTGCGATGGTCTGCGTCGACAACACCTTCGCGACGCCGTACCTGCAGCAGCCGCTGCACCTGGGCGCCGACGTCGTCGTCCACAGCGCGACGAAGTACATCGGCGGCCACAGCGATGTGGTGGGGGGCGCGCTCATGACCAACGACGAGGAGTTGGAGAGGCAGCTGCGCTTCCACCAGAACGCGGTCGGCGCGGTGCCATCGCCATTCGACTGCTGGCTTCTGCTGCGCGGCGTCAAGACGCTGGCTCTTCGCGTCGAGCGGCAGTGCGCGAGCGCGGTCGAG
This sequence comes from Candidatus Dormiibacterota bacterium, assembly GCA_035279785.1. GTDB lineage: Bacteria > Chloroflexota > Dormibacteria > Dormibacterales > Dormibacteraceae > 40CM-4-65-16. The sequence continues at coordinate 14,595 of DATEHC010000091.1, read as the reverse complement.
GTGGCGCGGGCGCTTCAGCAAAACAAGAATGTCAAGCGCGTCTTCTATCCCGGGCTCGAGTCCCACCCCAACCGCGCCGTGGCCGCGCGGCAGATGCGCCTGTTCGGCGGCATGGTCAGCTTCGAGGTCGCGGACGAGCCCACGGCCTTCCGCGTGCTCGAGCGGCTGAAGATATTCGCGCTCGCCGAGTCCCTTGGCGCCGTGGAATCGCTCGCCGAGCATCCCGCGCGCATGACCCACGCCTCGATCCCCGCGGCCGAGCGACAGCGCTCGGGTGTGGGGGATGGGCTGATTCGACTTTCGATCGGCGTCGAGGACGTGGCCGACCTCATCGACGACCTGGAGAACGCCTTAAGCTGATCGCTCTCGATGGCCGAACGCGAGCTTCCGAGCCGCTCTCTATATAAAGGACGCGACCGCGCGGGCGCGCGATCGTTCCTCTACGCGATCGGGCTCAAGCCCGAGGACATCGACAAGCCGTTCGTCGGCGTGTCGAACTGCTGGACCGAGACCATGCCTTGCAACTTCGGCCTGCGGGAGCTCGCGGCGCCGCTGAAGGCAGGAGTCCGTGCCGCCGGCGCCAACCCGATGGAGTTCAACACCATCGCCATCTCCGACGGGATCACGATGGGCTCGGAGGGCATGAAGACCTCGCTTGTGAGCCGCGAGGTGATCGCGGACTCGATCGAGCTCGTCACGCGCGGCCACATGTTCGACGCCCTCATCTGCCTCGCGGCCTGCGACAAGACGAATCCCGGATCGGCGATGGCGCTTGCTCGGGTCGACCGGCCGGGGATGGTTCTGTACGGCGGCTCGATCCTCGCGGGCAACTTCCGAGGCCAGCAGGTCGCGGTCGGCGACGTCTACGAGGCTATCGGCGCCGCTGCCGCCGGAAAGATGTCCGACGCCGACCTCACGGAGCTCGAGCTCGTCGCATGCCCGGGCGCGGGCGCATGCGGCGGCCAGTACACGGCCAACACCATGTCGATGGTGCTCGAGGTGATCGGGCTGTCGCCGGTGGGCTTCAACTCGATCCCCGCCGTCGACCCGGAGAAGCACCGCGCCGCCGAGCGGGTGGGTCGGATGGCGCTGAACCTGATCGACCAGGACCTCCGCCCGTCCCGCATCCTCACTCGCCGGGCCTTCGACAACGCCATCGCGGCGGTGGCGGCGAGCGGCGGGTCGACCAACGCAGTCCTTCATCTTCTCGCCCTGGCGCGAGAGGTGGGCGTGGAGCTCGCGATCGACGACATCGATCGCATCAGCCGGCGGACGCCGCTGCTGTGCGACCTGAAGCCGGGCGGGCGCTTCGCCGCTGTCGAGCTGCACAAGGCCGGCGGCATCGCGGTGTTGACGAAGCGGCTGATCGAGGGCGGATTCATCGATGGCGATGCCCTGACGGTGACCGGGCGCTCGCTGGGCGAGGAATGCGAATCGGCGACCGAGACGCCGGGTCAGCAGGTCGTCGTGCCGCTGAGCAAACCGCTTCGCGACGAGGGCGGGCTCGTGATCCTTCAGGGCAACCTCGCGCCTGAGGGGTCGGTCGTCAAGGTGACGCACCACACGCCGACCTCGCATCGCGGACCGGCCCGCGTGTTCAACCGCGAGGAGGACGCGTTTGCCGCGGTTTACTCCGGCCGGATCAAGGCCGGCGACACGGTGGTGATTCGTTACGAGGGCCCGAAGGGCGGGCCCGGGATGCGCGAGATGCTGCAGGTCACGGCGGCGATCGTCGGCGAAGGGCTGGGTGAGACGGTGGCGATGGTCACCGACGGCCGGTTCTCCGGCGCCACCCGCGGGTTGATGATCGGCCACGTCGCGCCGGAAGCTGCGGCGGGCGGGCCGCTGGCCGCGCTCCGCGATGGCGACGACATCGAGATCGACGTGGACAGCCGAACCCTGGCGGTCCACGGCGTGGACATCGCATCGCGGATGAAGGACTGGTCGCCGCCCGAGCCGCACTACCGTCGGGGCGTGCTGGCCCGCTACGCGACGCTCGTCGGGTCGGCTTCCGAAGGGGCGATCCTCAGGCCCTGAGCAATGTGCGGATAGTCCGGACTATCCGCGCTTTTCCGGCGCCGCGACCCGGTGATAGTCCGGACTATCCGAGGGTGGGCTCGGCTTCTGAAGGCGCGATGCTCAAGCCCTGAGCGCGCCGGCGATCGTCTCGGCCACGCCGTCGGGGTTCCCGAAAGCCATGTCGTGGTCGCCGCCCGGCACGACGAAAACCGGTATGCCGTGAGGGGCGAAGAGTTCTTTATCGTCGTCCGGGGCGTCCTTTTCCCCGACGATCCAGGCCCGCGGAATCTTCAGTCTGACGAGCAATTCCATCCAGGTCGGACTGCTGCCTTCCACCAGCGACCGCGCCGTGCGGTGGAATGCGATGGGGTTCGTCGTACGAAATGTTGCGGCGCGTGAAGTCCAACCCGTCGCGATGACCTGCTGCACCACGGCGCGGTGTCCAGCCGCGGTGAACTCTTCTTCCGTCTGTGCCGCGACGGCCTTGCTGACTGTTCCGCCGCCAGGGTTGAGATTGGATTCCGAGCAAATCAATCGCCCGACGAGGTCTCGCCGCTGCGACGCAAGTGCGATCGCGACCGATCCGCCCGCGCTGTGTCCAAACACGACGGCTCCCTTGATCGACAGCTGGTCGAGAAGGGTTGCGATGGTTCTCGCATGAGCGTCGATTGCGTAGGAGAAGTCCTGCGGGGCGTCGCTATATCCGTGGCCGAGCATGTCAGGCAGTAGGAATCGGTGGCCTGCAAGCGCCGGATTCGCAATGACGCGGGCATAGTCGATCGTCGACGCGCAGCCCATGCCGTGAATGAAGACGATTGGCGTTTTGTCGCCTGGAAAGTCGAGGTAGCGAAGGTAAGCGTTGGGCGATACCAGGCGCAGGCTCTCCACGAGCCTGAAATCTATCCGACTATGCCGCCGCCGCAGGCGATGGCCTGACCGCGTAAGCGATGGCCGCGGCCGCCACCCAGAGCACCTGAAAGACCGAAAGTACGGTGGCGAAGATCACGCCCGTGGGGCTTGCGATCGCGATCAGACCGGCCAGCTCGAACGCCGCTCCCAACCCGAGGGCCGCATAGCCCAGCCGGCGATCGAGGACGCCGGTTTCGAGCACGACCCAGCCCAGGCCGAGATACGAAAACGACGCCGGCGCCAGCGGGAAGATGCGTGCAAACGTGCCGTTGACGAGACCAAAAGCCAGCGAAGCCGCCTCGCGGTCGCCGCCGCCGGCGGCGATCGGTACGAAGACCGTCAGCAGGGCCTCGACCAGGACTAGCGAGAGCAATGACGTCGAGGCGATGATCACGACCAGACCCGAAAGCCGGGTTGTCGCGCGGGCGGTGGCGACCAGACCGGTGAAGAAGATCACGATGAGCATCGTTCCGGTCACCTGCAGCCACGCGCCGGCGAAGAAAAGCGCCTCGTGGCTCGACGCATAGGCGGCGATCGCCGATGATGAGCCACCTCCAAAAGGCCAGCCCGCGAGCGCCGGCGCCACGAAGTAGACCGCGAGCGCGAGCAGGCCGATAAGCCCGCTGGCAGCGAGCCATCTCCTTGTGTTCACGCCAGCCAACAACGGTGCTTGAGCCAGGAGCGCGACTGCCTCCGACCGCCTTACGCCCGTCCCCACCTGAATTCCCTCCCTGTATGATCTCTATGAGACTAAGTAACTTTGTCACAAAGATACTTTGCCAAATAGGGGGTTGTCAAGAAGGCGACACCGAGAGCTCGCCGTGGAGGCGCAGGAGGAGCTCAGGCGCCTCAGCACCGCAATCGACGGGCTCGATGAGAAAGCTGCTCTCCGCTTCGGCATCAACCGAACCGATCTGCGCTGCGTCGACGTGCTGACGAGCGCGGGTCCACAAAAGCCGACCGAGCTCGCAGCGGCCGTCGGGCTGACCAGCGGCGGCCTCAGCATTGCGCTCGAGCGGCTGGAGCGGGCCGGCTACATCCGGCGCCGGCGGCACGAGCACGACCGCCGCAGCGTCGTGGTCGAGGCCACCGACAAGGCCCACTCGGTGGATGACGAGATCTTCGGCCGGATCGAGCAGCGGATGCGGCGCCTGCTCAGCGCCTTCGAACCCGGCGAGCTCGAAGTGATCCTTCGGTTCTTGCGCGAGACGCGCGAAACGATCTCTACTTGACGGCGGGCATCCAGGTAGACCGGCGCGACTCGTAAGCGCTTATGTCGTCGACGTGGCGCTCGATCAGCGAGATGTCGTCGAGGCCACCCAACAGCATCTCCCGCGCAAAGGGGTCGATCTCGAAGCGGTATTCGAAACCATCGCCGCGGACCTGCTGCCTCTCGAGGTCGACCACGACCTCGACCTGAGGATCCTCCGCCACCAGGTCCATCAGGTGGCGCACCTGCGAATCGGGCAGCGTCACCGCGAGGATTCCGGTCTTGTACGAGTTGGCGCGGAAGATGTCCGCAAACGACGGAGCGATGATCGCCCTGAAGCCGAAATCGCGGAGCGCCCACGGAGCGTGCTCGCGCGACGAGCCGCAGCCGAAGTTGGCGCCTGCCACCAGCACCGACGCGCCGCGATACTCCGGCCGGTCGAGCACGAAGTTGCCGCGTGCGCGCCAGTCATAGAAGAGGAAAGGGCCGTACCCCGTTCGCTCGATGCGCTTGAGGAACTGCTTGGGGATGATCTGGTCGGTGTCCACGTCCGCAAGGTCGAGGGGGGCCATCCGGCCGGTGACCTGCTTGACCGAGGCCGGCATCTAGAGAAGCTCCCGGACGTCGACCAGGTGGCCGGTCAGCGCGGCGGCCGCGGCCATCGGCGGCGACATCAGGTGAGTTCGCCCGCCCGATCCCTGGCGTCCCTCGAAGTTGCGATTCGACGTCGATGCGCAGCGCTCGCCGGGAGCGAGGATGTCCGGATTCATGCCCAGGCACATCGAGCAGCCCGCGTTGCGCCACTCGAACCCGGCCGCGCGAAACACCTGGTCCAGCCCCTCGTCCTCCGCCGCCCGCTTGACCGCTGTCGAGCCGGGCACGACCATGGCGCGCACCTTGGGGTGGACGCGCCGCCCCTGGATCACCGCCGCCGCGGCACGCAGGTCCTCGAGTCGAGCGTTCGTGCACGAGCCGATGAAGACGCGATCGATGGCGATGTCGGCGAGCGCGGTTCCCGGCAGGAGATCCATGTAGCGCAGGGCGCGCTCGTCGGTCTCCGACCTCGGCGACGGGACCCGGCCCGTGACCGCGACCACCTGGCCAGGCGTCGTGCCCCAGGTGACGTGCGGCTCGAGCCGGCTCGCGTCGAGGTCGATCTCATGGTCGAAGGCGGCCCCTTCGTCGGTCGGTAGAGATCGCCAGGCGTCGAGCGCCTGCTCCCAGGCCGGACCTTTGGGAGCGTGTGGCCGCCCTTCGACGTAGGCAAAAGTCGTGTCGTCCGGCGCGACCATCCCGGCCTTGGCGCCCCACTCGATCGACATGTTGCAGACGGTCATCCGGCCTTCCATGGAAAGGGCGCGGATGGCTCGACCGCGGTACTCCACAAGGTGCCCCTGGCCCGCGGAGGTGCCCGTCTTGCCGATGATGCCCAGGACGATGTCCTTCGCGGTGACGCCCACCGGCAGGCCGCCGGTCACGTTCACCGCCAGCCCGCCCTGACGCTGCTGCGGCAGGCACTGCGTAGCCAGCACGATCTCGACCTCCGATGTGCCGATGCCAAACGCGAGCGCGCCGAATGCCCCGTGGGTAGAGGTGTGCGAGTCCCCGCAGACGATCAGCATCCCCGGCTGGGTGAGACCGAGCTCCGGCCCGATCACGTGCACGATCCCCTGGCGCCGGCTCCCGATCTTGTGGAGGGGGATGCCCTCCAGCCGGCAGTTCTCCTCGAGCACGTCCATCTGTTTGCGCGAGAGCTCGTCCGCCGAGCGGACCCCCCCGCGGGTGGGCACGTTGTGGTCCATGGTGGCTACGGTCAGATCCGGCCGGCGGACGTGCCGCCCGGCCAGGCGGAGGCCCTCGAAAGCCTGGGGCGAGGTCACCTCGTGGACCAGGTGGAGGTCGACGAAGAGCAGGTCGGGCTCACCGGGGGTGGAGCGGACGATGTGGGCATCCCAGAGCTTCTGGGCGAGCGTGGCAGGCATCGAGAGCGACAACTCTACGGCCGGATGATGCGGGAAATTTGTGCCTTGGCCACAACCCCAGGGCCGGGTCCGCTCGTTAACATGCACGTTCACATGGCGCAGTCACGCGTGCTCGGCCTCGTACTTCTTGGCCTTCTGGGCCTTATTGGCATTGAATCGGGGGCACGAGCGACCTAGCCAGACCACCAAGTAGATCGCAAAAGCCCCCGACCGAAAGGCGGGGGCTTTCTTCATTTCTGAGAGAGAAAAAGGAGCCCGCCACAAACAGATGACCGGAGCCCAGATGGTGCTGGAAGCGCTGGAGCGCGAAGGTGTGGAGTACATCTTCGGCTACCCCGGCGGCGCCAACCTGCCGATCTACCAGCACCTGCACGAGTTCCCGAACCTGAAGCACGTGCTGGTCCGCCACGAGCAGGGCGCGGCCCACATGGCCGACGGCTACGCCCGCGCGTCGGGGCGACCGGGCGTAGTTTTCGCGACGAGCGGGCCCGGCGCGCTGAACCTGGTCACCGGCCTCTGCACCGCCTACATGGACTCGGTGCCCATGGTCGCTATCACCGGCCAGGTCGTGTCGACGCAGGTCGGGCGCGACGCGTTCCAGGAGTCGGACGTCATCGGCGCAACGTCGTCGGTGACCAAGCACAGCTACCTGGTGACCTCGATCGACCAGCTGCCGCGCGTGATCCACGAGGCGTTCCACATCGCCACCACCGGCAGGCCGGGCCCGGTCCTGGTCGACATCTGCAAGGACGTGCAGCAGGCCGACGCCGAGCGCGTCACCCCCGAAAGACTCGAGATCCCGGGTTACCGCCTCAACGGCCACGTCGACGTCGAACACGCCCGCCAGGCCGCGCAGGCGCTGAGCGAGGCCGAGCGGCCGGTCATCCTGGCCGGGCACGGCGTGCTGCTGAGCCACGCCGAGGCGCAGCTGCAGGAGCTGGCCGAGGCCGCCGCGACGCCCGTGGGCACGACCCTGCTGGGCATCGGCGCTTTCCCGGTGAAGCACCCGCTGTCTCTGCACATGACCGGCTTCATGGGGACGGGCTGGAACCTCAAGGCCGTGCAGAACGCCGACGTTCTCATGATGGTCGGGATGCGGGTCGACGACCGCGTCACCGCGCGACTCGCCGACTTTGCGCCGAAGGTCAAGACTTTCATCCACATCGACATCGACGGGTCGGAGATGGGCAAGAACGTCCGACGGCACATCGAGCTGGTGGCCGACGCGAAGCAGGCGCTCTCCGCGATGCTGCCACATGTCGGCGACCTGGACGGCGGGCGGGCCGACTGGCTCACCCAGATCGACCGATGGCGCGAGGAGCACCCCCTTCGCTACAAGCACTCGAACGGTTGGCTGCAGCCGCAGGACGTGCTGATCGACATGTACCGCCGCGCCAACAACGACGCGATCGTCGTCGCCGACGTCGGCCAGAACCAGATCTGGGCCGCGCTTTGGTGGAACTACGACCGGCCAGGGCTGTTCATAAACTCCGGCGGCGCGGGGACGATGGGCTTTGCCCTGCCCGCAGCGCTCGGCGCAAAGTTCGCGCGGCCCGACGCTCCGGTCTGGTGCGTCGCCGGCGAGGGCGGCTTCGTCATGACCGCGCAGGAGCTGTCGGTCGCGGTCGAGCACCAGCTCGACGTGAAGATCGTGCTCCTCAACAACTTCTCGCTCGGCATGGTTCGGCAGTTCCAGGACGACTTCTACGGCGGGGTGCGCTCGCAGGTCGACCTGACCCACATGCCCGATTTCGTGAAGCTCAGCGAGGCCTACGGGATGCCCGCGATGCGGGTCGAGAAGCTCGAGGATGTCGCGCCCGCGTTCGACGCCGCGGAACGGACGAAGGGTCCGTTCCTCATCGACTTCCGCATCGACCCCGAGGCGAACGTCTACCCGATCGTCCCGCTGGGCAAGTCGCTGAACGAGTTCTGGGAGATGCCCGAGCAATGAGCGCCACCAAGGTGCGCGTGCTGTCGGTGCTCGTCGAGGACGGTCCCAACACCCTCACCAAGGTGGCGGGCGCGATCCGCCGGCGCGGCTTTCATGTCCGCGGAATCTCGGTCGGCCCCGCGCCGGCCCCGGGTCAATCGCGGATCACGCTCGAGATCGACCACGGGCACGCCGAGGCGGACCAGGTGCGCAAGCAGCTCGAGCGCGTGGTCGAGGTGCTCGAGGTCGAGGACCTGACTGACAACGCGGTGCACACGCGCGAGCTGGTGGTCGCGAAGGTCGCGGGCTCCGAGCTCAACGGATTGCTGGCGCGCGGCGCCAAGGTGCTGCTGGAGGGAACGGACGGCACGACTGTCGAATTCTCGGGCGAGAGCAGGGAGGTCGGCGAATTCATCGACGAATTGACCCGGCATGGAGTGGTGGACGTGGTCCGATCCGGCCCCGTCGTGATGAGGAGAACCGCATGAAGATTCACTACGAGGTCGACTGCCCACCGCGGCTCGACGAGCCGGTGGCGGTGATCGGTTACGGCAGCCAGGGCCGCGCGCACGCGCTGAACCTTCGCGATTCCGGCGAGGACGTCCGCGTCGGGCTCTACCCAGGAAGCAAGTCGATCGAGCGCGTCGAGGCCGACGGATTGCGCGCGGTGCCGGTTCCGGAGGCGGTGTCCGAGGCGTCGGTCGTGATGGTGCTCACGCCGGACGCGGGCCAGGGCAAGCTGTTCCGCGAGTCGATCGAGGCGCATCTTCAACCCCGCTCGATGCTGATGTTCGCGCACGGTTTCGCGATCCACTTCGCGCAGGTCAAGCCGAACCAGGACATCGACGTCGCGATGATCGCGCCGAAGGGGCCGGGCCACCTCGTCCGCAGCACCTACGTGAACGGGCAGGGTGTGCCGGCGTTGATCGCCGTCTACCAGGACGCGACCGGAAAGGCGTGGCCGCGGGCCCTCGCCTACGCGCGCTCGCTCGGCGCGGGTCGTGCGGGCATCCTCGAGACCACCTTCAAGGAAGAGACCGAGACCGATCTATTCGGCGAGCAGGCGGTGCTGTGCGGCGGTGTCGCGAACCTCGTCAAGACCGGGTTCGAAACGCTCGTCGAAGCGGGCTATCAGCCCGAGCTGGCGTACTTCGAGGTACTGCACGAGCTGAAGCTCATCGTCGACCTGATGTATCGCGGCGGCCTGGGCTTCATGCGCTATTCGGTCTCCGACACCGCGGAGTACGGCGACTACGTGTCGGGTCCGCGCGTCATCGACGACCACGTACGCAAGCAGATGCGGCAGGTGCTCGCCGAGATCCAGGACGGATCCTTTGCCGAGCGATGGCTCGACGAGAACTCAAACGGAAGGGAGGGATTCCTCAGCATGCGGCGCAAAGATGCGGATCACCAGATCGAGCAGATCGGCCGCGAGCTGCGGTCGATGATGACCTGGCTGGAGCCGGTAGAGAAATGAGGGACTCCGGCCCCGACCGAGTATTCATCTTCGACACGACGCTGCGCGACGGCGAGCAGTCGCCAGGATTCCACCTCGACTCGAACTCGAAGCTGCGCATCGCCCGCCAGCTGGAGAAGCTGGGGGTAGACGTTATCGAGGCCGGCTTCCCGATCTCGTCGCCGGGCGACTTCGAGGCGTGCCGGCGCATCGCCCGCGAGATTCGCGGCGCGACGGTGACCGCGCTCGCCCGCGCCGTGCGCGACGACATCGACGCCGTATGGGGCGCGATCAAGGACGCGGAGGATCCGCAGATCCACATCGTCCTTTCCGTCTCCGACGTGCACATCCAGCGCAAGCTGGGCATGACGCGACAGCAGGTCCTGGAGCGCGGGCGCGAGATGGTCGAATACGCACGCTTTCTGTGCGACAAGGTCGAGTACTCGCCCGAGGACGCGGGTCGCGCGGATCCGGACTACCTGATCGAGACGGTCGAGACGATGATCGCCGCGGGCGCCAACGTCATCAACATCCCGGACACCACGGGCTACTGCCTGCCCTACGAGTTCGGCGAGCTGGTGCGGCGCGTCATCAACGAAGCGCGCGGCAGCGAGAAGGCCCTGTTCTCGGTGCACTGCCACAACGACCTCGGCCTTGCCGTCGCCAACACGCTGGCGGCTCTGGCCGCGGGCGCACGCCGGGTCGAGTGCACCATCAACGGCATCGGCGAGCGGGCCGGCAACACCTCGCTCGAAGAGGTCGTGATGCTGCTCAAGGTCCGGCAGGCGAAGCTCGGGCTCGAGTGCGGCATCGACACGACCGAGATCACGCGCGCCTCGCGCCTGGTCTCGGAGTTGACGGGCACGCCGGTGCAGCCGAACAAGGCCGTGGTCGGCGCCAACGCGTTCGCGCACGCCTCGGGGATCCACCAGGACGGCGTGCTGAAGGACCGCTTGAACTACGAGATCATGAAGCCCGAGGACGTCGGGCTGGCCGACTCGAAGATCGTCCTCACCGCGCGGTCGGGTCGCCACGCGTTCCACCACCGGCTGAACCGCCTGGGCATCGCGATCGCGGATCCGAGCAAGGCGGACGCCGCGTGGCAGCGTTTCCTGCAGCTCGCGGACACGAAGAAGGAAGTCACGGACGAGGACCTGCGCAAGATCGCGGCGATGTCCGAATCGAACGGGCACGAGGGCAACGGCCACCCGCCGGTCACCGACCAGCTGCACGACCACAACCATGTGGCGGACACGCTGCGGCACCTCATCTTTGGCTGATTTCTTGGTGTGAAGATTGCGTATCAAGGGGAGCCTGGTGCCTTCTCCGACGAGGCGGTAACCGCACTTTTTCCGGACGCCCAGGCGACCGGCTTTCCGACGTTTCGACTCACCTTCGATGCGCTGCAGATGGGTGCGGTCGACGCCGCGGTTCTCCCCGTCGAGAACTCGAGCGCGGGCGTCGTGCAGGAGGTTTCGGACTTGCTGTGGGAGCTGTCCGGACTCCGCGTCGTGCGCGACCACGTCCAGCCGGTGCGCCACTGCCTGCTGGGTTGGCCAGGTCCGGTCGAGCGCGCGCTTTCGCATCCGCAGGCGCTGGCGCAGTGCGAGCGTTATCTGCATTCCCGGCAGATTCGGCCGGTCACGTTTCACGACACCGCCGGGGCGGCGCGCGCGGTGGCCGAGCAGCGCCAGCCGGGAACCGCGGCGATCGCGAGCAAGGCGGCGGCGGCGCGGTACGGCCTCTACGTGCTGGCCGAATCCATCCAGGACGACTCCGAAAACCGAACCCGCTTCGTCGTGGTGGAACGCGGCGAGCCGACGCGCCCGCGCGACGCGTCTTCCCACTGGAAGGGATCCATCGCTTTCGTCACCGCCCACCGGCCGGGCAGCCTTGCGCACGCGCTCGACTGCTTTGCGCGGCGGGGCGTCAACCTGACCCGTCTCGACAGCCGGCCCATGCTCGGCCGGCCGTTCGAGTACCGCTTCTACCTCGACTTCTCTCTGAACGGGGAGGTGAACGCCGCCGCGGCCGCGGAGGCAGCATTGAGCGACCTGGAGGAGGCGGCGGCCCAGATCAAGCTGTTTGGCACCTACCCGGCCGCATAAAAAAACCCTCTCCCTTGACGGGTGTGTGTCAGGGAGAGGGAACACCGAGGAGGGAACCGGGCCGCGGCGGGAAGCACTCTGACCGCGGCCCGGGCAACGAGAAGTTTAACTTAACAAAGTTAAGTAATAGGACGCTTAGCGAATATTTCAGCCGCGGGCGGCGGCGCACTGAAAAAGACGTTTCGCCGGCCAGACTGACTTCAGGGATTGGGATAAAGTCACCCGGTGGCGAGCGGCGGTCCTGACGCACCGGATGCGCAGGACGCACAGCCGAAGAGGCGCCGTCTTCCAGGCATCAACCTCCGTCCAGGCGCGGTCAAGCAAGCGCGCGCCGATGCCGGCCTGAGCCTCGCGCAGCTCGGCAAGGGACACGTCACCGCACCCGCCATCTACCTCATCGAGACGGGGCGCACGCGACCCTCGCTGCCCACGCTCGAGCACATCGCGCGGCGCACCGGCAAGCCGGTCGAGTTCTTCCTCGCGGAACCCGTGGGCGCCGCCGACGACACGCAGGCGACCCTGCTCGAGCTCGAGGCGCTGGTCGCCGACGGCCGCAACGACGAGGCGATCGTGCTGGGCAGCTCGATGCTCGAGCGTGGGACGTCCGCTTTTCGCCTTGGCCGCATTCGGTACTTCCTCGCGCAGGCCTACGCAGCCTCGGGCCAGGGTGAGCGCGCGTCGGCTTTGCTGGTGGAGGCGCGCGCGCACTTCGAGGCGGTCGACGACGGGGTGATGCTCGCCGACTGTATCGGCGCCCAGGCGTCCCTCGCGAGCGCGACGCAATCGAAGGATGCGTTGGCGCTGGCGCAGAAAGCGCTCGAAGTGTGCCGCGCACTCACGCCCGTCCCCGCCCCGACCGAGGCGCGGCTGCTCGGCATCCTCGCGGGGGTCCGCGCCGCGAATCGCGAGTGGGATGAGGCGATCGCCACCTACCGCCAGGCCGTCGAGGTCGGTGGCTCGGCGTACGACCTTCGGAACGCCGCTCGCGTGTATGGCGCGCTCGGCCTCACGTATCACGAAACCGGTCAGGTGGAGGCGGCCGCGCGATACGCCATGCGCTCGGTGGCGCTCCTCGAAATCTTGCGCGACCGCGCCTCGCTGGCGCGCGCCGAAAACAGCCTCGCGCAGATCCTCATTTCGCGAGGAGACCTGGAGGGCGCGCGCCAGCTTCTCGACCGCGCGCTGGCGCTGACTTCGAGTCCGGACGGCGAGTCGGGCCACAGCGGTGTGCTGTTGAGCCTGGCCGAGCTGGCGATGCAGGAGGGCGACGTGGACGGCGCCGCAGCGAGGGCCGGCGAGGCGCTGGCCGTGGCCGAGCGGCTGGGGGAGGGTGGAGGCGTCGCCGAGGCCCACGTCTGGCTCGGTCGCATCGCGGACCGCCGGGACGAGCCAGCGGAGGTCGACCGGGAGTTCGAGCTCGCGATCAAAGGGTTCGAGGCTGCGGGCATGCGGGAACGGCTGCTGCAGTGCCACGGGATCTACGCCGAGATCCTCGAGCGGCGGGGCGAGCTCGCCAAGGCCTACGTTCACATGAAGGAGGCGCTGCAGGCCAGCCGGCCCGGGCTCCTTCGGCGGGAGCAGGAACGGCTTCAGGAAGAGGAGCGTCTCTCCACGGCGTAGGGCTCGACCGGTGTGGGGCAGCTCCGGGTGAGACTTTTGCCGGGTACGGGCGTTACCCTGCAGATGATGGCGCGGGCAGTTCGCAACGCTCGAAGCACGCTCACCGCCGAAGCCATCATCGCGGACTATCGCCTGGCCTACAGCAGCCGGCGGGCGAGCATCATCGGCCGCGCCGAGGTCCTCCGCGGCAACGCGACCTTCGGCATCTTCGGCGACGGCAAGGAGCTGGCCCAGCTTGCGATGGCGAAGACTTTCCAGCCGGGCGACTGGCGCGCGGGCTATTACCGCGACCAGACGTTCATGTGGGCGACGCGCATGTCGAACGTGCGCGAGTTCTTCGCGCAGCTTTACGGCAACGCCGATATCGAGGCCGAGCCCGCATCCGGCGGGCGGCAGATGGGCAATCACTTCGCGACGCGCTTCGTCGACGCTGCCGGCGCGTTCACGCGATCGGTCGACACTCCCAACACGAGCGCCGACGTGTCGAACATCGCGGGGTGGATGCCGCGCCTCGTCGGCCTCGCCTACGCGTCGAAGCTGTACCGCGACAACCAGCAGCTGAAAGACGTCGCCGACGGGTTTTCCGTCAAAGGCAACGAGGTCGCGTTCGGCACCATCGGCGACGCTGCGACCAGCGAAGGCCTGTTCTGGGAGTCTATCAATGCGATCGGGGTGCTACAGGTGCCGGTGGCGATGTCCGTGTGGGACGACGGCTACGGCATATCGGTGCCCATCGCCGCGGAGACGACCAAGTCGTCGATCTCCGACGTGCTGCGCGGTTTCTCGCCCGACGACCGTCCCGGCATCGACATCCACGTAGTGCGCGGTTGGGACTACCCGTCGCTGGTCGAGACCTACGCCAACGCGATCGACAAGGTCCGCAGCGAGCACCGCCCCGCGCTGATCCACGTCACCGAGATGACGCAGCCGCAGGGTCATTCCACGAGCGGCAGCCACGAGCGCTACAAGTCGAAGGAGCGGTTGCGATTCGAGAACGAGTTCGACTGCGTGGCGCGGATGCGCGACTGGATCATCGAGTTCGGCGTCGCGAGCGAGTCGCAGCTCGAGGGCTGGGAGGCTGCGGACAAAGAGGCGGTCGAGGCCGCGAGGGACCTCGCGTGGGAAGCCTTTCAGGCGCCGATCCGCGCGGAACGAGACGCCGCCGTCGCGATCCTGCGCAAGATCGACATGCCCGAGGTCGCCGAGACAACGAAGAGCCTCGACGAGGCGCACAAGGTGACGCGATCGCTCGTGATGTCGAGCGCGACCCGTGTGCTGCACCAGACGCGGGGCCTCGAGTCGCCCGCGCGCCAGGAGCTGGCGCGGTTCGTCGCCGAGTACGGCAAGACAAATCTCGAGCG
>DATEHC010000090.1:0-3078 GCA_035279785.1 Candidatus Dormiibacterota bacterium | reverse complement strand
GTGACCGCTCCGGTCTACGGGCCGCCATTCGTGACCGACCTCGAGCGCGGCCGCCGCGGCGCGACGATCGAGGACTTCACCAACTTCGACAAGATGTCGCAAGCGGTCGAGCAGATCCATTGCGCGGGCGGCACCACCGTCGAACCCGAAGACCTGCCTCTCGGCAGCCGGCACCTCGACATGGTCTACTCGCACATCCGCTGGACGGACAAGCCGTTCATGGGAAGCGTCATCTCGACCGAGAACGCTCGCGACACCGTCGAGATGGCCTCCATCGTCTTCGGAGGGCGCGAGAACATCGAGAAGACGCCGGCAGTGATGAGCCTGATCAACGTCAACAGCCCGCTGCGCTACGACGACCGAATGCTCGGCGCGCTTTTCGAGTACTCGGAGGCGGGCCAGCCGGTGATCGTCACGCCCTTCCTCATGGCCGGCGCCATGTCGCCCATGGGTCTGGCGGGCACGGTCGCGCAGCAGACGGCCGAGGCGCTGGCGGGCATCGCGCTGGTGCAGCTGATCCGTCCGGGGACGCCGAGCGTCTACGGCTCCTTCCTCACCAACACCGACATGCAGTCCGGCTCGCCCGCGTTCGGCACGCCCGAGTCGGCGATGGGCATCCTCGCCAGCGCGCAGATGGCGCGCCACTACAACCTTCCGTTCCGTGGCGGCGGGGCGCTCACCTCCTCCAAGGCGCCGGATGCGCAGGCCGCGTACGAGTCGATGATGTGCATGTGGCCGACGATCCTCGGCCGCGTCAACTTCGTGCTCCACGCCGCCGGCTGGCTGGAGAGCGCCCTTCTCGCGTCGTACGAGAAATTCATGATCGACGTGGAGCAGCTGCGGATGTTCGAGTGGATCCTCGGCCACGGCATGCCCGTGGATGGCGAAGGCCTCGCGATGGACGCGCTGCGCGAGGTGGGCCCCGGCGGCCACTTCCTCGGGGCCGAGCACACCATGCGCCACTACCGCACCGGCTTCTACCGCCCGCTCATCTCATCGACGGAGAACTTCGACCGCTGGCAGCGGTTTGGCTCGCGCACGGCCGACGTCGTCGCCGCCGAGCGCTGGAAACAGGTGCTGGCGGAGTATCCCGACCCTGGCATCGATCCGGGGGTGGACGAGGCCCTGCAGGAGTTCATGGAGAAGCGCAAGCGCGAGATCGGTGATTCCTGAGGACCGCTTCGGGCGCCTCCTCGAAGCGCTTGCCTCCGCGGATCCGGCACCCGCGAGTGGATCCGCCGCCGCGGCGGTGGTCGCGGCCGGGGCGGCGCTCCTGCAGAAGGTCGCGCTTCGCTCGAAGGCCAACTGGTCCGGCGCCGAAGCCGCGCACGACCGCGCCTTCGCGCTGCGCATGCAGGCGGAGGAGCTCATCGAGCTCGACTCGCTCGCTTACCTCGCTTTCATAGATGCGGTGCGGTCGGGTGCGAACGTCGAGGAGGCGCGCACAAGGACCATCGAGGTGCCGAAGGCCATCGCCATCGCGTCGAAGCAGGTGATGACGCTCGCGAAAGACATGGAGCGAAACGGGAATCCGAACCTGCGCGCCGACGCGGTCGCGGCCGCGACCCTGGCTCAGGCCGCGGCGAAAACCGCCGCGATGCTCGTGGAGGTCAACGAGTCAGCTCGCCGGCGAGCCGCTCGAGGCCGGACAGGTGGTCGCGGTCGTGACGCAGCGCGATCTCGAGGTAGCGATCGACCGTCACCTCCCCGAACGTCTCGTGCCGCCCAGTCAGCTTCGTCCGCTGCTCCTCGTTCAGCGTCCGGACGAACCCGAGGAGCATCTCGCGAGTCGCGACCCACTCGTCCAGCGCGTCGTCGAGGTGGATCCCGCTGAAGTCCGTGTCGTCGTTGTTGTAGAAGCCGAAGCTCGGATTCTCGCCCGCCGCGATCGCGTGAACCCTCGGTACGTACGCCTCGCGTTCCGACGCCGCGAGATGGGCCGCGATGTCGCGCAGGTCCCACGCGCCGACCCTCGCCGACGGATCCTCGGCGGAGACGCGAAGCATCGCGATCATCAGCTGCTGCGAGTTCTGGAGGTCGTCGACGATCTTGTCGTTCACGGGTTCAACAGTCTGGTACGCGGATTGGCTGCAGTCAGCTCGTCGATCACGACCGTCAGGACTTTATCGGGTTTACCATCTCGTTCCTCGACCGGTCCCCACTTCCATCCGTCGAGATACGCGTCCATGTCCGTCGAGCCGTCCTTCATCGCGTAAGCATCGATCGCGGCCTGGAAGTAGTCGGGCAGCATGCGCTTGGCTTCGGACGATTCGTCCCACGCTTTGACCTGCGACGGGATGTGCTTCCAGAACATCACCTGGTATTTAGCCAACTGGTATCTGGCCAACCAGGTCCGCGAGCCTCTCTTCCAGCTCGCCCAGCCCCACGTCTTCAATCTCCAGCGGCAGACCCAGGTACCGCGAGATCTCGCCGGCCTTATGGGCCAGCCGCGGATTGGGCACCTGGCGCAGGAAGAGCAGCGACTCGTAGTTGCCGAAGAGCATGGGCTTGAGGTCGGGGTAGCGGTCGAGGCCCAGGCCCTTGACGACCGCGGTGTCGAAGTTGCGCACGAGCCAGTCGGTGAGGAAGAACGTGGCGGGGCGCTTCTCGGCGATCTCGGCGAACCTCTCCTCGCCGGCGAACACCTCGTAGCAGTGGGGCCCACGCAGCCTCGCTGCGCCGAACTCGTCGAGCACGGGTTCGAGCTTGCCGGTGGTGCCGCAGTCGCCATACACGACCACGAGCTTGTCGTAGTGGGGCCGCAGCTCGCCCAGCTTTGCTCGCAGCTCGTCGACTATGCGCGAGGGATACAGGTGCAGGTACGCCGACAGGCCGTAGATGTCGACGTCCCAGTCGCGCTTGCGCACGATCTCCTTGACCTCGCCTCCGAGCGCACCACAGATGACCAGCGCCGTACTCCTCATGGGAGGTGCGCAGTGCGCGCGCCCGGCGTCACTGCCTCCAACTGAGGGAACCCGAGCACCGAGATGAACGAGTCGTTGAAATCGGATCGGCCGGACAGTTCCACGTACTCGATGCGCGCCGGCAGCTCGAACGCGACCTGTCGCTCGCGATAAG
>DATEHC010000089.1:0-7499 GCA_035279785.1 Candidatus Dormiibacterota bacterium | reverse complement strand
GCCGCCGAGCTGGCGGTCGACCTCGCGTTCGTCGCCGTGGTGACGCGCGTCATCTTCGCCCTCGCCTTCGACCGCATGCTCCCCATCGGCCTCGCCAAGATCAGCGAGCGCAGCCAGTCGCCGATCAACGCGGTGATCCTGGCGGTGCTCATCGGCATCGCGTTCACGATCGGCGGCTCGATCCTCAACATCGCCAACATCTCCGCCAACCTCGCGCTGTTCTTCGCGCTCGTCCTTCTCGCGGGCTCGGTGTCGGCGCTGGCTCTTCCCTTCCGCAGGCCCGACCTCATCAAGAACCCCTCGACCAACGACGTCGACCGCGTCGGCGGAATTCCCACGGCCGCGGTGTGGGGCGCCATCTCGACCATCGGCGCACTGTTCACGATCGCGGTGATCATCGCCAAGCCGAGCGTGTTCGGCGCGTTCAGCTTCGTCTCGGTCGGCTCGCTGATCGTGATCTTCTGCTCGGGGCCGGTCATCTACTTCATCGTCCGGCAGCGAAGGCTCTCGACATCGTCGATCGACATGAGCCTGGCGATGCGCGAGCTGCCTCCGGAGTAAATCGATATAGGGATCGGGGCCTAGGCCGTGGCCGGTCGTGCGAAGAAGCGCGCACTGCGCATCTTTTTTGCGACCGACATCCACGGCTCGGACCGCTGCTTCCGCAAATTCCTGGCCGCCGCCGAGCACTATCAGGCCGAGGCCCTGATCCTCGGCGGCGACATCGCGGGCAAGGGCCTCGTGCCGATCCGGTCGAGCAACGGCACGCTCAGCGCGACCGTCCGCGGTGAGGCGGTCACGGTGCCGCGCGCGGAAGAGAGCCGGCTGCGCGCGGAGATCAATCGCATCGGCTTCTACTCGGTGGTCGGCGACGAGGCGGAGATCGGAAGGCTGGAGAGGGACGAGCCGCATCGCCACGCGGCATTCGAGCGCGCGATCATCGAGCAGATCGAGGGCTGGTGCAAGCTCGCCGAGGAGCGGCTCGCGCCCGGCGTACGCTGCATCATCACGCCGGGAAACGACGACCCGAAGTCGATCGACCCCGTGCTCGCGAACGCGCCGCGCATCGAGTCGCCTGAGGGCGAGCTGGCCGAGCTCGGCCCCGTCCTGCTCGCCAGCTGCGGCGACGTCACGCCCACTCCATGGAACACCGACCGCGAGTTTCCGGAGGACGAGCTGCAGGCTCGGCTGGAGAAAATCCTCGCCCCGGCGCCGCCGGGCAGCAAGGTCGTCGTCAACTTTCACGACCCGCCGTACGGAACCGGACTCGACTACGCCGCCGAGCTCGATGCCAACCTCATGCCGGTCATCCGGGGCGGGCGGCCGAGCATCATCCCGGTCGGGAGCAAGGCGGTACGTGAGGTCATCAAGCGCCACCAGCCCGTGGCCGGGCTGCACGGCCATATCCACGAGTCGAAGGCGGCCCAGAAGATCGGCCAGACCATCTGCCTGAACCCGGGCAGCGAGTATTCGTCCGATGTCCTGCGCGGGGTTATCGTGGACCTCGCCGAGGATGGCAGCCTCCTGGACTTCCTGTTCACGAGCGGCTGAACCGACACGTCGATGAGCGCGCCGGTCACCGATCCCGTCGAGGAAGGCCGCCGCCTGGTCCAGGTCGCGGGCGATCGCGGCGTCATGTTTCGCCTTCTCGGAGGCGTGGCGGTTTATCTGCAATCGCCCAACGGCGGGCCGCTCCTGCCGCGCGCGATCGGCGACATCGACGTGGTCACGAAGAAAGGCAATCGCGCCGCCGTCACCGACGCGCTGAAGTCCGCGGGCTACGTGCCCGACGAGATGTTCAACGCGGTGCACGCCGCGCGGAGGCTGCTGTTCTACGACGAGGAGAACCGGCGCAAGCTCGACGTCTTCGTCGGCGAGTTCGTGATGTGCCATTCGATCCCGATCACGGATCGCCTCGACCGCCAGCCGCTGACCCTCCCGCTGGCCGAGCTGCTTCTGACGAAGCTGCAGATCGTGCAGCTCAACGAGCGCGACCAGCGCGACATCTACAACCTCACCTATCACCATCCGGTCAGTGACGGGAATGGGGCGGCCATCGAGGGCGACTACATAGCCGCGGTGCTGGCGCAGGACTGGGGATTCTGGCGGACGTCGAAATCGACGATCGAGCGCTGCAAGGCCAACCTCGGCTCCTACGGGTTGGAGAAGTCGGCCGCGACGACGATCACCGAGAGGCTCGATGCGCTCTGGCGGATGGTCGAGTCCGCGCCGAAGTCGGCGCGCTGGCGCCTGCGCAGCCGCGTTGGCGATCGCATGCGTTGGTACGAGGAACCGGAGGAGCACGTCGACCACGAAGCCGCTCGCGGCAATGCCTAGGGGTACGATCGCGTCATGAGGGTGGGAACGCGGGCAGCCAAGTATGCGGACGATTTCGTCGCCGCGCAGCGGGGATTCATCGAGCTGATCGAATCCCTGAGCGATGAGCAGTGGCAGGCCGCCGGCAGGAACTATCCCGAGCGAGTCAATGACACGGACGAGAACCGCACGGTAGGCGTGATCGCGCATCACGTCGCCAGCAGCGAGCAATTCATCATCGACCGCATCTACCTGATGCTGGAAGGGAGGCCCATGCCGCAGGTCAACTTCACCGAGTCGAACGCCCGGCACGCCGCCCAGAAGTCAGGCGTCACGCGCGAGGAGGTTGTCGCCCTTCTCCGCGCAAATGAGGATCAGATCCCGCCTCGCATCCGAGCGATCTCCGACGACAAGCTGGACGTTGAACATCAGACGCCCGCAGGACCCGCGACCGTTGCGCAGCGGCTCGAGCGCGTCTTGATCGGCCATCTGAAGATGCACCAGGGATCGATCGAGGCAGCGCTCTCCTAGCTCAGCAGTCGAAAACCGACCAGCAGATCTCGTTCCGCAGTCGCTGGTCGTCGAGGACGAGGTCGCGGATCGCTTCTGGGAGCTGGGCTCGCTGCCACTCGCATTCCCGCCGGCCGGCGCTCTTCCCTTCCGCATCCCTGACCGCTTTGATCGCGTAGGCGGCTGCGCCCAGCTCGTGCGCGGCCACGTGGGGCACCGCCGCGGCCTGGGCTGCGGCGTACGCCGCGAATCGCGGAGCCCCTTTCAAGTCGCGCGCGGCGCCGTTGGCGTGGCCGGCCGCCTCTCGCGACCCCATCATCTTCACCTCCCGTCTCACCCACGCGCGCGCTTGCGCGATGGCGTGGCGTGGCCGCATGTCCGAAGGCCGCGCCGATTCGAAAAGGTGCAGGACGTGCTCCGCGCACGTCGCGGCCCACAGCGCGAGCAGTCGGTGGTCGTCGTCGGTAAGAGTCCCCCCGCGACGGATGGTGATGAAGCGCGGGTCGCGCTTCTTGGGGAGGATCACCGCGTCTTATGTCGTGGCTGAAGTGAGGGCGGCTCCCAGGCGGCGCACCGACTCGCGCAGCTCCTCATGACTGGCCGCGCAGCCGAAGCTGAGGCGGAGGTGGCTCGAGGGCGGCTCGGTCGCGAAGAACCAGCGGCCGGCACCGACCAGCACGCCGTGCTCGCGTGCCGAGTCCGCGAGCGCGACGTCGTCGACACCATCCGGAAGGCTCACCCACATGTGCATCCCGCCATGGGGAATGCGCGGGACCGACAGAGCCGGAGCGAATTCCGCGACTGCATCGAGCACCACACCGCGTCGCTCGTGAAGGGCGCGGCCCACGTCGACGACGTGCCGGGCCCAGCCGGGTGATCCGACCAGCTCCAGCGCCATCTCCTGCGTGATGCGGTTGACGAAGAGGTCGTCGACGATTCGTATCGACCTCAGGCGGTCGGCGACCGGGCCGCGCGCAACCAGCGCGCCGAGCCGAAGGCTTGGGGAGGCGGGCTTCGTCAGCGACGAGATGTAGATGACGCGACCGTCGACGTCCATCGAGATCAGGGTCGGTGGGTTGGTCCTCTCGTATCCAAGCCACCGCGCCCAGTCGTCCTCGATGACGAATGCTCCGGCCTTTGCGGCCACGTCGAGGACCTGGCGACGCCGTGCGGCCGGCATCACGATGCCGGTCGGATTCTGGTGGGTCGGCTGCACGTAGACGGCACGCGCGCCGGTGGTCGCGAAGGCGTCGCCGAGCAGGCCGGGGATGATCCCGTCGTCGTCCAGCGGCACGGGCACGACGCGGATGCCCGCGGCTCGAGCCACGGCCAGCGCGCCCGGATATGTCGGCGCTTCAACGAGCAGGGTGGCGCCGGCGGGGATGAGCGCGCGCAGCGTGGCCGAGATCGCCGACTGGCCACCATTGCAGATGATCACGTCGCCGGCGTCGAACGCGCTTCCGTGGTGCCCGGCGAACCACGAGCGCAGACCCGCTATTCCGCGCGAGTCGGGCGGCTCCCAGGTCTCGGGCCGGCGCACCGCGCGCTGGGCCGCGATGAGCAGCGCGCGCATCGGCATGAGAGATGAGTGCAGGTATCCGCCGGCCATGGACAGAGCGCCGCGCGGATTGACGTCGAGATACGTCTGTAGGGCCCGCGCGTCGATGACTCGGTCGCCGAGCGCCACGGTCTGCCACGAGACGTCGAGCTTCTCCGCCGCATCGCGCGGAAATCGGTCGGCGACGTAGGTCCCCGAGCCGGGGAGGGTCTTCAGCGATCCCTCGGTGCTGAGGGTCGCGAGCGCGCGCGACACCGTGACGGGGCTGACGCGGTAAGCCGCGGTGATCTCCCGAGTCGAGGGGAATCGCGTGCCCGGCGCCATCGCCTCGGCCCGCGAGCGCAAAACGCCGGTCAGGCTCTTGATGCTGCTATCGCTCATCTACGGTTTGACAATATCACTTGTCCATCCGGGCCAGGTGTGGTAGCTTGATTCGTGAGCGGCGTCAGTATCGGTATCCGGCAAAAAGCAGTACCGGTATCCGGATTGATCCTCGGCGCGGTGGCTGTCGTCTTGTTCTCGGGAACCGTGCCTGCCACCCGAATCGCCGTCGAGAGCATCGATCCCGTCGTGGTCGGGGTCGGAAGGTCCGTGCTCGGAGCCCTGATCGCCATCGGCTACCTGCTCGCCGTCCGCGCGCCGTGGCCGACGCGGGCGCAACTGCCGGGGATCCTGGTGGTGGCCGGCGGTGCGGCGGTGGGTTTCGGCTTTTTCAGCGCGGAGGCGCTGCGCACGCTGAGCGCTTCGCACGGGTCTGTCGTGATCGCGATCCTCCCGATGCTGACCGCGGTGTTCGGCGCGCTGCGCACTGGCGCTCGCCCGAATGCCCTGTTCTGGATCGCGACCGCGACTGGAACTGCCGTGGTCGTCATCTACGCAGCGACCACCTCCCGCTCCGGCTCGGTCGGGATCGGTGACGCCTACCTTTTCGGGGCCCTGGTCTGCGCCGCAGCCGCGTACGCGGAGGGTGGCCGGCTGGCGCGCACGATGCCGGGCGGCCAGGTCATCGCCTGGGGTCTCGTCACCGCTCTTCCGCTTTCCGTGCCCCTGACCGTCAATGCGCTCCACGCCTCCGGCTTCGAGCCAAGCACCGCGTCGCTCGTTGCTCTCGCGTACATGGCGGTGTTCTCGGTCTTCGTCGGCATGGTCCTCTGGTACCGCGCGATGGGTCTGGCCGGAGTGCCGCGCGTGAGCTCCATCCAGCTGGGTCAGCCGCTGCTTTCGTTGGTGTGGTCGTGGCTGTTGATCGGCGAGCCGCTCAGGGCCGAGACGTTCGCGGCCGCGCTCCTCGTGCTCGTTTGTGTAGCGACTGCGCAGCGCGCTCGTATATCCGCGAAAGCAAGGGCCTAGGGCTCGACGCGAAAGGCGGTTCCCCAGCGGTCGCGGAACGTCACGTCCTCGACCGGCGCTCGCGGCGCCTCTCCCCAGCGACCGAGCGGATAGCCGACGGGGATCATGCAGTAGGTCACGACGTCGTCTGGCAGCTGCAGGATCTGCCTCACCTCGGCCTCCTCTTCGAGGTGGCTGGTGGTCAGCGTCGTACCGAGTCCGAGGGCACGCGCGGCGAGCATCACGTTCTGCACGGCGGGAAACACCGAGGCCGGCCGCTTGCGCTCGCCCTGCGTGCAGGCGATGAGCAACGCCGGCGACTCGCCGAGATGCGCGGCAAGGTGCAGGCTCGAACGGGTCAGCGGAGAGTCGGGCTCGTCGCCTCCGATCAGCTTCGTCGCGCATCGGCGATAGACCTCGCCCAACCGCCGCTTGACATGTGAATCGGTGACGACGACCCACCTGACCGGCTGGCTGTTTCCTCCGGTGGCGGCCTTGGTGCCGGCTTCCACGATCCTGCGCAGGTCCGCGTCCGCCACCGGCCGGCCCGGGTCGAGGCGGCGCATGGCCCGCGTCGTATGGATGGCCTCGAAGACGTCCATTCGGTCACCTCATTCCGCAAACTACGAAGCGCATGCCGGCTTCTGAGTCCGCACGGCAGCGTACCTTGTCGACGCCTTCTCCTGAGCTTCGTCGGCGTGGGGTCCTGTGGGTTGCCGGCGACCGTAGGAAGTAGGGATGGCACGACAAGCTCGCGCATACGCACGTCGTCTACGCCTAGCGCGGCGCTCCGGGCGACGGTTTTGCTCGCCCTTTCATACTGGTCTGGCCATGACGGTGCTGCATGACCTCGTCGCCGCGATCGCCGATGGAAAGGTCGAGATCATCGACCTCACCGCGCGACTCTCCGCCGAGACGCCGATCATCCAGCTCCCGCCGCCGTTCGCCAACACGCGTCGATTCGAGCTGACGCAAATCAGCCAGTACGACGACAAGGGGCCCGCCTGGTACTGGAACGACATCGCCACCGGCGAGCACGTGGGCACGCACTTCGACGCACCCATCCACTGGATCACGGGCCGTGATGGGGCGGACGTGTCGGAGGTGCCGGCGGGGCGGCTCATCGCGCCCGCGGTGGTCATCGACAAGAGCCGCGAGTGCGCCGCGAATCCCGACTACCTGCTCCAGGTCTCTGACGTGGAGGAGTGGGAAAGCCAGCACGGACCGCTTCCCAAAGGCGGCTGGCTCTTGTACCGAACAGGTTGGGACTCACGCGCCGGCGACCAGAAGAAGTTCCTCAACGCCAACGAGACCGGCCCGCACACGCCCGGGATCTCGGTCGAGTGCGCAAAGTGGCTCGCGGAGGAGGCGCCAATCATCGGCGTCGGCGTGGAGACGGTCGGGACTGACGCGGGCGCGGCGCACAGCTTCGACCCCGCGTTCCCGTGCCACGCGTTCCTGCTCGGCGCCGGCAAATACGGCCTCACGCAGCTGGCGAACCTCGCCAAGCTGCCGCCGGCCGGCGCGGTCGTCATCGCCGGGCCGCTGCCGATCGTTCGCGGTTCCGGAAGCCCGGCGCGCGTGCTGGCCCTGGTCGAGCGCTAGGGCACACGGGATTGCGCGTCGCCGAAGCGCTCGGTCGAGGCGTTGCGCAGCTGGGAGTGCGCCATTGCTTCGGCCTCGTCGGGAGCGGCAACTTTCACCTGGCCAACGCGATGATCGCCGGCGGCGTCCGATTCGTGGCAGCTCGCCACGAGACAGGCGCGGTCACGATGGCCGACTCCTA
>DATEHC010000088.1:0-15069 GCA_035279785.1 Candidatus Dormiibacterota bacterium | reverse complement strand
GCCACCAGGACGACGGAGATCCGGTCGACGCTCAGGCCGGCGGCCCGTTGGTTTGTAGCCATCGGCCTACATTGAACCTCAGCCGGTGGGTTGCTCTTCCACTCCTGGCAAGACGGACAGCGACGGGAAGATGCCGTCCGGCGCCACTTCCAGCGCGAGCTTCACGTCCGGGTGCTGGAGGACGTAGATCTCCTCGGGCCGCTCATGGCCCTCGAGCAGGCGCTTGCCCACCGAGACGAGGCTGATGTCGTCGCGGAGGATGTCCGCCACGATCGAGTACGTGGTCTCGGACACGAGCACCTGGTTGCCGACGGCCCGGCGCCGCAGCTTCGCGCAGCGGTTGACGGCCGGCGACCGGTAGTCCCGGTCGGTGGCGTCGGCCTCGCCCGTCAGGATCGCCATGCGCACCGCCATCGACATGCCCTCGGGCCACTCCTCCGCCTGCACCGCCTGCTGGGCCTCGAGCGCAGCCGCCACGGCATCGGTCGCGCGCTGGAAGACGGCGAAGAATGAGTCGCCCTCGCCGCGCTCCTTCAAGACGACGCCGGAGTTGGCCTCGATCGTCGACGTCAGCAGCTGGTCGTGCTTGCGCATCGCCTGGTACATGGAAGCGCGGCTCTGGAGCCACATCAACGTCGACTCCACGACGTCGGTCATGAGGAACGTGACGATGCCGTCCGGGAGCGATGTGCCCTCCTCCACCTTGACCGGGCCTACGCCAGATGACGCTGCTGCGACAGGGGCATCGCCCCCGGCGCGCGGCATCAGTGTCCGCTCGACCGCAAGGAAATCGTCGATGGAGTGCGCGCGGCGGAAGAAGTGGACGTTGTACGAGGGTAGGAAGCTCCATTCCTCGAAGTCGATGGAGAAATCGCCCTCGCGGGAAACATCGGGCGCGTAGGCGAGCAGGCGGCCGAGCTTGACGATCGCCGGCGTGTCGAGCCCGAGCAGCGCTTCTATCTCGGTGCTCGTGACGCGCCTGTCCTCCTGGTCGGCCACGACCGCAACCTGGACCGCGCGCACGAAGTTCTCGAGGTCCGGCTGCGGATCGGCGTAGCGCTGGAGCTGCTCGATGGTCAATCGCATCTCGACCCCATCGGCTGCCGACCCGTTGGTTCCGTTGGTCCCGTGGGACAGGCCGTCCGCCTCCGGCTTCGGCCTAATGAACGCCAGCACACTCTCGAAGCTGTCGGCGACCGCAAACTCTCGCGCCACCCGCCGGTACGCCTCGCCGATGGACAGCCACCTTCCTGTCGTCACGAAGTTGGCGGCCGCCGCATGCTCATACAGCCACAGCGGACCGGAGAGCATCAGGTCGATGTTCAGCGCCACCTGCAGG
Organism: Candidatus Dormiibacterota bacterium; assembly: GCA_035279785.1. Taxonomy (GTDB): domain Bacteria; phylum Chloroflexota; class Dormibacteria; order Dormibacterales; family Dormibacteraceae; genus 40CM-4-65-16. Next base: position 13,730 of record DATEHC010000088.1, on the reverse strand, counting down.
AAGTCGACCGCGGTGCGGTACAGCGAGGTGACGTACGAGAGCGGGTCGACGTCAGTCAATCGGAGCTCGCGGTCGAGACCGGCGCTGCGGTTGGGGCGCGAGATCCCGTTGTTGTAGCTGAACAGCTCGACGGAGACGAACTCCCCGTGGTTGCGCAGGCGGATCCGCGACTGCGACACCCGCGGCCCGGGCCCGCCGACGTCGGGCGTGTCGACGACGTGGACGTGGCCGCCCGGGCCCCAGGCCCGCTGGATCTGCGGCCGCAGGCTCGAGATCAGCGCGTAGAAGCGCTGGATGAACACCAGCGGCTCGCGACCCCGCCCCACGTCGAACGAGTCCTGGCGCACGGCGCGCAGGTCGTCCTCCCATGCGGCAATGAGGACACCCCTCAGCCCGACTATGCCCGGCTGCAATCCCCTTTTCCCACCTTTCAGGTAGGGCGCCACAAATTCCCCCGAAACGCCCCGCCGGCAGGAAAGGGTAGCCGTTCCCATGAGGTTCTGAGCCACCTTCCGGGAAGTGTCCTTGAGTTCAAATTCGGAATACGATGAAGACGACTTCAGGCAGGAGGACGGAACATGAGCGTTGACAGGTCGACCGAGCACGCGATCGAGACGCTCCAGGTCGAGAAGCGCCGCTACCCGCCTGACGCCGCCTTCGCCAAGCGGGCGAACGCCCAGCCCGACATCTACGGCGAGGGGTTCGACGAGTTCTGGACGCAGGAGTCGAAGCGGGTCACGTTCTTCGAGCCCTGGAAGCAGCTCTACGAGTGGAAGCCGCCGTACGCGAAATGGTTCATCGGCGGCAAGCTCAACGTCTGCTTCAACTGCGTCGACCGGCACGTCGAGTCAGGGAAGAAGGACAAGGTCGCCTTCTACTGGGAGGGCGAGCCTGAGGACGACCGGCGAGAGATCACCTTCGGCGACCTTCAGCGCGAGGTCGTGCGCTTCGCGAACGGGCTGAAGAAGCTCGGCGTCAAGAAGGGCACGCATGTCGGCATCTACATGGGCATGATTCCCGAGCTTCCGGTCGCGATGCTCGCCTGCGCGCGGATCGGCGCGCCATTCACCGTCGTGTTCGGCGGATTCAGCGGCGAGGCGCTGGCCGACCGCATGAACGACATGAAGTGCGAGCTGCTCATCACGCAGGACGAGGGCTGGCGCCGCGGCAACAAAGTGCCCCTGAAGGCGAACGCCGACGCGGCTCTGGCCGACTCACCGACCGTCACGCGCTGCCTCGTGGTCAGGCGCACCGGCGGCGACGTGAACATCCAGCAGGGCCGCGACATGTGGGCGCACGACGTGCTGGAGGACGTCAGCGACGACCCGAAGACCTGTGCGTGCGAGCCGATGGATTCCGAAGACCTTCTGTACCTGCTCTACACGAGCGGCACCACCGCCAAGCCGAAGGGGATCATCCACACGACAGGGGGTTACCTCGTCGGCGTGTCGACGACGCATCACTACATCTTTGACGTCAAGCCGGACTCGGTCTACTGGTGCGCGGCCGACATCGGCTGGGTCACCGGCCACAGCTACATCGTCTTCGCGCCGCTTGCCAACGCGACGAGCGGGATCGTTTACGAGGGCACGCCGGACTTCCCGGACAAGGACCGCTGGTGGCAGATCGTCGAGCGCTACAAGCCCGACATCCTTTACACGGCTCCCACGACGATCCGGACCCACATGAAGTGGGGCCCGGAGTACGCGCAGAAGCACGACCTGAGCTCGCTGCGTGTCCTCGGGTCGGTCGGCGAGCCGATCAACCCCGAGGCATGGGTCTGGTATCGCGAGCACATCGGCGGCAACCGCACGCCAGTCGTCGACACGTGGTGGCAGACCGAGACGGGGATGATCATGATCACCCCGCTTCCGGGCATCACGACACTGAAGCCCGGCTCCGCGACGCAGCCGTTCCCCACCATCGACGCGGCCGTCTTCGACAACCAGGGTCAGACAGTGGCGCCCGGCGGCGGAGGGTACCTCGTGATCCGCAAGCCCTGGCCGTCGATGCTGCGCGGAATCTTCGGCGACCCCGACCGCTACCAGAAGACCTACTGGGACCGCTGGAAGGACACCTATTTCGTGGGCGACGGCGCCAGGGTCGACGAGGACGGCGACTTCTGGCTGCTCGGCCGGATCGACGACGTGATGAACGTGTCCGGCCACCGCATCTCCACGATCGAGATCGAGAGCGCGCTCGTCAGCCACCCGGCGGTGGCGGAGGCGGCGGTCGCCGGGCGCAACGACGCGCAGACGGGGCAGGCGATCGTCGCCTTCGTGACCCTGAAGGCCGGCAAAGAAGGTTCGGCGCAGATGCTGAAGGAGCTGCGCGACCACGTCGGCCGGGTGATCGGAAAGTTCGCCGCGCCGGCCAACATCGTCTTCACCCCTGAGCTCCCCAAGACGCGCTCGGGCAAGATCATGCGGCGCCTGTTGCGCGACGTGTCGGAGAACCGGCCGCTCGGTGACACGACGACCCTCGCCGACCCGGCCGTGGTGGCCGAGATCGCGCGGCGTGGCAAGGAAGAGGCGTCTAAAGAAGAGTCTTAAAGCGACAATTGCCGGCGTGACGACCGCCCCGGTCCTCGAAGACAGGTCCGCGATCGTCACGCCGCTCGCGCCCCGCCGGAGGCGGGTGCGCGTGCGCGGGTTGCTGAACGTTGGCGCCGCGCTCCTGGTTTCGGCCGCCGTCCTCTACGTCGCCTTCTTCCCCACCGGCCCCCTGCCCGCCCTCGGCCCGGCCTTCAACCCGGCGACCGGGGCGTGGACGATGGCCGCCGACGCGCAGGTGACAGATCGCACGCTTTCGCTCAGCGGGCTCGAGCAGCCGGTGCGGGTGGTGTTCGAGTCGAACGGCACCGCGCACGTCACCGCCCAGACCGACCACGACCTCTTCCTCGCCACCGGCTACGTGCACGCGCGGTTCCGGCTGTTCCAGATGGACCTTATGCGCCGCCAGGGCGCCGGCCGGCTCTCCGAGATCGTCGGCAAGGCCGCCCTCGACACCGACACGTTCGAGCTCCAGCTCGGTCTTCTCCGCACCGCCCAGGCGGAGTGGAAGGCGCTTTCTCCGAGCGATCCATTGCGCGACGTGTTGACCGCGTACTCGCAGGGCGTGAACGACCGCATCCAGGAAGCGGAGTCGATGCACCAGCTCGACGCGATGTTCACGCTCCTCGGCTACCAACCCAAACCGTGGACGCCGATCGACTCGCTCCTGATCAAGGGCGACATGACGCAAACCCTCAACTTCACCGACACGCCGATCGTCATGGCGCTGTTGAACAAATCGCTTGGCGCCGACCTCACATCGGCGTGGTTCCCCACCCTGCCACCCAACGTCCAATCGCCGTACGACCCCGGCCCATACAAGAAGGCGTCGCTCGCACCGATCCAGACCACTGGCGCGACCACCGCCGCGAACGACTCCGAGTCCGCGGCCGATCTTTACGCGAGGCTCGCCGCTCTTCCGCAGGGTTTGATCGCGCAGGGCGGTGAGAGCAACAACTGGGCGGTTGCCGGCGCGAAGAGCGTGAGTGGCGGCGCCCTGCTCGCGGGCGACCCGCACCTGCACCTCACGCTGCCGGCCATCTGGTTCCAGATGACGCAGGACTCGCCGTCCTACCATTCGGCCGGCGTAGCAATCCCGGGGACGCCAGGCATCCTGCTCGGCCACAACCAGCACATCGCGTGGAGTCTCACCGACGCGCAGAACCAGCAGACGTTCTTCTACGTCGAGAAGGAGGACTCCGCGCACCCCGGCATGTACCTGTGGAAGGGGACGTGGACGCCGTACACCACGATCGGCTACGACATCCCCGTCCTCGGTGGAGCGACTCGTCACCTGACGGTGAATCTCAGCGTGCATGGGCCGGTGATGAGCGACCGGGGCCAGACGACGACTGTTTGGTGGGCGGGGAACATCCCGTCGCAGGACCTGAGCGTCCTGCTGGCGATCAACCGCGCAGGCAGCTGGACGGAATTTCGCGACGCATTGCGCGGCTGGTATTCACCGACCCACAACTTCGTCTACGCCGATGACAAGGGCAACATCGGACTCATCTCGGCAGGCTACTTCCCTCAGGTTCCCGCGAAAGCGCAGCCGTGGTTGCCGATGCCGGGCACAGGCGAGAACGACGTGACGGGCACGATCCCCTACGACGACATCCCCCAGGTCTACGACCCGCCCAACAACGTCATCTGGTCGGCCAACCAGCGGCAGGTGACCGCGAACTATCCCTACTACATCGGCACCGCGTCGAACTTCTTCGACCCGGGGTACAGGGCCAACGAGATCCACCGCGTGCTGAGCCATCCCGGCAAGCTGAGCGCCGCCGACATGCAGGCGCTGCAGACTGACACCCGCGACTCCCTCGCGTCGGAGATGGTCCCCGAGCTGCTCACGGCCCTCAACGGCCAGCAGCTGAACGCGCAAGAGAGCGCCGACGCCGCCCTGCTGCAGGGCTGGAACTTCAGGATGGACGCCGACTCCAGGGCCGCGACGGTCTGGTGGTTCTTCTGGCAGGAATACCTGAACCAGACTTTCTCGCCGTGGTGGACATCGCGTCACGTCAAGGTGTCGATGAATGAGGTGTCTGACGCGCTTGGCCAGGACCTCGAGTCGTGGACGCTGAACGACCCCAACAACGGAGCGTTCAGCGCGCCCGGCGTCGGCGCGCGCGACGCCGGCCAGGCGATGCGCCAGGCGTTCAAGACGGTCGCGGCCAAGCTCTCGAGCAAGCACATGAACGTGACCTGGGGCAGCGTCCACGGGCGCGTCCTCGACAACCTTGCCCAGATCGCGGGCCTCAACTATGGACCGCGTTCCGACCGCGGTGACGCCAACACGCCGCTCGCCGCGCCGGGCATGCCATCGGCCGACGGGCCGAGCTGGCGGATGGTGGTCGACTGGGGCAGCCAGACCTTCTCGGGCGTTTACCCCGGCGGCTCGAGTGAGAACCCGGCGTCGGGCTGGTACACGAACCGCGTCGACACCTGGTGGAACGGGCAGCTCGACCCGATGCTGACCGGCGATCAAGCGGCGTCCGCCGCCGGTGTCCGTACGTGGACGTTGCATCCATGAGGGTGGCGATGCTCGTCCTCACGGGGTTCCTGGTCGGGCTCGCCGGCGTGCTCCTCGGGTTCTGGTGGGCGCCGTTCGTCGCCGGCGCGTGGATCGGCCTGGTGGTCGGACGCGCGCGCGTGGCCGTCCCCACCGGCGCTGTCGCCGGCGGCGCCGCGTGGCTCCTGCCCCTCGCCGCGCTCCAGGCCCGTTACGGGATTGGCCCGACCGCCGCGAGCCTGGCGGCGATCATGGGCTTCGGCCGCCAGGGCGTCCTGGCGATCGTGCTCACGGGGATCGTCGGCGCTCTCCTCGGGCTGACGGGCGCCTGGGTCGCTTCCGCGGTCCGGCTCGTGGTCCGGCCCGACGTTGACGGTTCCGTTACCCGGTGATAGCTTTCGACCCCGACTGAACATTCCGTTTCAGTTTTATGGGGAGGGAGCCTTTGGACACCACGCACGATCAGGACGTCCATGACCTAGCCAGGTTCGGCTACAAGCAAGAGCTCCGTCGCGCCCTCGGGTTCTACTCGAGCTGGGCGGTGGCCTTCTCGTACATCTCGCCGTCGACCGGCATCTTCACGTTGTTCATCCTCGGGATCTCGCTCGCGGGCGGCTTCTTCTACTGGAGCTGGCCGATCGTCGTCATCGGACAGCTCATCGTCGCGCTCAACTTCGCGGAAGTCAGCGCGCACTTCCCAGTGGCAGGTTCGGTCTACCAGTGGACCAAGTACCTGTCGAACCGCACCTACGCGTGGTTCACCGGCTGGATCTACCTGTTCGCCGGCATCCTGACTGTTGCCGCCGTCGTCTCGACGGTGCCGCTCGTGCTGATCCCTCTGCTGAACAACGTCTTCAACCTGAGCATCGGAACAGACCCGAACACCGAGCGGAACGTGGCCGCGCTCGTGCTCCTGAGCACCACGCTGCTGAGCATCTTCGGCGTGCGCCTGGTGGCGATCGTCAACAACACCGGGGTCGTCTTCGAGATCCTGGGCATGGTCGTGTTCGCGCTCGTCCTCGTCATCGTGTACCACCACCAGTCACTTTCCGTTTTCACCGACACGAGCTACCTCGGCTCAGGGTTTAACAACCAGGCGGGCATCTTCCTCGCGGCGATGTTCATGTCGCTGTTCGTGATCTACGGCTTCGACACGGCGAGCACGCTGGCGGAGGAGACCAAGAATCCCCGCCGCGAGGCGCCGCGCGCGGTCATCGCGGCCGTGGTGGGCGCGGCGATCATCGGCGCGATCTTTCTCTTCGCGGTCGTCATCGCCGTTCCGGGCGACATCAACAAGTTCGTCGCGGACATCAACGCCGGCAAGGACCCCTTCCCGCTGGTCACGATCATCCAGTCCAACTTCCCGGGCTGGGCCGCCAACCTCTACCTCTTGGTAGTGTTCGCCGCCATCTACGTCTGCTGCCTCGCCATCCAGACCTCGACCATCCGCCTCGCGTTCGGCATGGCACGTGACGGCAGGCTTCCACTGGGCGGGCAGTTCAACAAGGTGAGCCCGAGCCTGCACACGCCAGTCGGAACGTGCATCGTGATCGGCGTGCTGGCGGGTCTGCCGCTTATCTACTACACGGGCGCCGCCACGATCGCCATTGGCGCGACCGGCATGATCTACCTGTCGTACATCCTGGGCAACATCGCCATCCTGCTGGCCCGGACCAAGGGTTGGCCCAAAGAGTCAAGCAGCTTCAAGCTCGGCTCCTGGGGCATGCTCGTCAACGTCCTCGCCCTGGTCTGGGGAATCGCAATGGAGATCAACTTCCTGTGGCCGCGCAACCTGTCGATCGGCGCCCAGAACCCGCCGCTGACCCAGGTCCCGAACTCGACAGCCACCGGGACGCTGAACATCGGCGGTCCGATCGGTCAGATACCGGTCTACGAGCTGACGCTCGCGGTGATCCTCGTCGTCGGCTTCATCTACTGGGCGATCGCCCAGCGCAAGGCCGTCGAGACGCCGGGCATCGCACCCGCGGAGGCGCCGGCGTAAGCAGTCTTTGAGGACACAACCCCGCGCCTGCCTCCCCACTCGCGGGGAGGCGGCGCGGAGCGCCGGAGGGGCGCCGAGACCGTGAGGACGCACGCCCGAGCCGTCGTGATCGGAGGAGGCGTAGGCGGCGCGTCCATCCTCTACTGGCTCGCGCGCCTCGGCTGGAAGGACGTCGTCCTGGTCGAGCGCGCGCGGGTCACCAGCGGTTCGACATTCCACTCCGCGGGACTGGTCGGCCAGCTCCGCGGCTCGCTGAGCCTGACGCGGATGATGATGAACTCGGTCGACCTCTACCGGACCCTCAAGGACGAGGTCGGGCTGGAGACCGGCTGGCACGAAGTCGGGTCGCTTCGTCTCGCCTCGAGCCCCGAGCGCATGGAGGAGCTCACGCGCCAGGCGGCGTGGGCGAAGACGTTCGGCCTCCCGCTTGAGCTGATCTCCGCCCAGGAGTCGCAGCGCATGTTCCCGCCGATGACCACGGATGGCGTCATCGGCGCCGCCTACCTACCGACCGACGGCTACATCGACCCGAGCCAGCTCACGTACGCGCTGGTCGAGGGCGCGCGGCGGCGGGGCGCAGAGGTATGCGAAGAGACGCGCGTGACCGCGATCGAGCTCGCCGACGGCGGCGTTCGGCGCGTCGTCACCGACAAGGGCGACATCGCGACCGAGCTGGTCGTCAACGCGGGAGGCATGTTCGCGCCGGAGATCGGTCGGATGGCCGGTGTCAACGTGCCCTTGATCCCGTTCGCGCACGAGTACCTGATCACCCGCCCGTCCGGCCTCCCGCTCGACATGCCCACGATGCGCGACCCGTCGCTGCTCGTGTACTACCGCCCCGAGTCGGGCGGCCTCATCATGGGCGGCTACGAGCGTGAGCCGGCGCCGTGGGGTCTCGACGGCATTCCCGCCGACTTCAACGGCCGGCTGCTCGAGCCTGATTGGGACCGCTTCGAGCCGCTCATGACCAACGCGATCGTCCGCACCCCATCGCTGAGGGATGCGGAGGTCGTGCGCCTGGTCAACGGCCCCGAAGCGTTCACGCCGGATGGGGAGTTCATCCTCGGGCCGAGCGAGGTGCGTGGGTTCTGGGTCGCGGCCGGGTTCTGCGCGCACGGGCTTGCGGGCGCGGGCGGCATGGGCCGCCTGGTCGCGGAATGGATCGTGAACGGCCGCCCCGAGCTCGACACGTGGGAGATGGATTCGCGCCGCTTCGGCCGCAACTACATGAGTCGCGAGTACACGCTTCTCCGGACTCACGAGGTCTATTCGACCTATTACGACGTCAAGTACCCGGGCCACGAACGAAGCGCGGGCCGGCCACTTCGCGTCTCGCCGATCTATCCGCGCCTTGTCGAGATGGTGGCGGCGTTCGGAGAAAAGTCCGGTTGGGAGCGCGTCAACTGGTTCGAGCCCAACGGCCCGCGCGGTGATGAGTCATTGAGGCCGCGCGGCTGGGCCGGCCGGCTCTGGTCGCCCGCGATCGGCGCCGAGCACATGGCGTGTCGCGAATCCGCCGCGGTCTTTGACTTCACGTCCTTCGCCAAGATCGAGGTACGCGGGCGCGGCGCAGCGGAGTTTCTCGAGCACCTCTGCGACAACCGCGTCGCGCGTGCGGTCGGGTCGCTCACGTACACGCAGATGCTCAACGAGGGCGCCGGCATCGAGTGCGACTTCACCGTCACGCGACTGGGCGAGCGCCGCTTCCGCATCATCACCGGCACGGCTTTCGGGATGCACGACCTGTCGTGGATTCGTTCGCACGCGCCCTCCGACGGCTCGGTGGAGGTCGAAGATGTCACGTCCGCTTACGCCTGCGTGGGGCTGTGGGGACCCAATGCGCGCGCGATCCTTCAGCCGCTCACGCCCGCGGACGTCGCCAACCAGGCGTTCCCTTTCATGACCGCGCGTGAGCTGGCCGTCGGCAGTGTGCCGTGCCTGGCACTGCGAGTGACGTACGTCGGCGAGCTCGGGTGGGAGCTCTACTGCCCGGCGGAGTTCGGGCTCCGCCTGTGGGACACGATCTGGGAAGCCGGTCGTGCTCACGGGTTGGTCGCCGGCGGATACAAGGCCGTGGATTCGCTGCGCCTGGAGAAGGGCTACCGCGTGTGGGGTGCCGACATAACGTCCGAAACCGACCCCTATCAGGCCGGTCTCGGGTTCGCGGTGAAGCTCGACAAGGGCGATTTCATCGGGAGCGAGGCGCTTCGCAAGAAACGTGAATCGCCTGCTTCGACAAAGCTCGCTTGCCTGGTCCTCGACGATCCGCGCGCCGTCGCGCTCGGGTCGGAGCCGGTGCGGATCGACGGCGAGGTCGTCGGGCGCGTGACGAGCGGCGGTTTCGGCTATTCGGTGGGCAAGTCGATCGCGTACGCATATGTCCCGGCCGGCTGCGCACCGGGGACGGCTGTCGACGTCGACATATTCGGCACATGGGTCGGCGGCCAGGTGGCGAAGGACCCCCTGTACGACCCCGGAGGCGCGCGTGTCCGTAGCCAGGCCGATTAGTTTTCCGCGGCCATGCGGTCCGAAGTAGCGATGGGAAAAGTCATCTGCCACCAATCGATCTCACTCGACGGCTACACCGCCGGGCCCAACCAGAGCCTGGAGAATCCGCTGGGCGAAGGCGGCCTACGAGTTCATCAGTGGATGTTCGACACCAACGAGTGGCGCCGGATGCAAGGGTTGGACGCCGTTCCTGAGACCGCCGACGATGCGGTGGTCAGAGAGATCGCCTCGAACCCCGACGTAGGCGCGCACATCATGGGCCGGAACATGTTCGGCCCCATCCGCGGTGAATGGGATTTGAGCTGGCGGGGATGGTGGGGTGACAATCCGTCCTATCACCATCCGGTGTTCGTGCTTACCCACCACGCGCGCGAGCCCATCCCGATGGAAGGCGGCACAACTTTCTACTTCGTCACTGATGGAATCGAAGCGGCGATGCGGCAAGCCCGCGAAGCGGCCGGCGCGAAAGACGTGCAGATCGCGGGCGGGGCTTCGACCGTTCAGCAGGCCCTACGCGCGGGCTATCTCGATGAGCTCAACCTGCACCTCGCGGCGGTAATCCTCGGCAACGGCGAGCGTCTGCTCGAGAACGTCGGCGACCTTCGCATCGCGCCCGTTGAAGTCGTCGCCTCGCCGCGCGTGACCCACATCAGGTACCGCATCAGCCACTAGATCGGGCACCGACCGCACCCAGGTAGTCCTCGAAATCCGAGGCGTTCGAGGTCGCTTCCAGCCGCGCGAAGTGCTTCGCGGCGTACTCGCCGAACGCAAAGTCGAGCTCGGAGATCCCGCTTTGCAGCACGCCCCACATCGCCTCGCGGAAGTCGGACATGAATCGCATCAACCGCAACGACGCGAGGTCCGCCTCGCGCGTCTCTCCGAAGTAGGCCTCGAGCAGCCGGCGGTCGTCGTCCACCGAAAGCTCGTGGTTGACCGAGAAGTTCGCCAGGTCGAAAAACCGGTCGCCCATACCCGCGTACTCCCAGTCGACGATGCGGATCTCGCCGTCATCGAGAAAGTTGGCGTTGAGCAGGTCGTTGTGACAAGGCACAGCTTGCTGCTCGCCGCGCGCCTGGCGGATGCGCAGCGAAATTTCATGCGCCTTGTCGTACTTCGGCGGGATCTCGACGCCGTGTTCGACCGCTCGGGCGTGGTACTGCTCGACCACCGCGTGCGAATCGAAGCGGCCCGGGATCGGCGCCGCATCGTGGAAGCGGCGCAGCGCGGCCATGACGCGATGCAGGATTGCGGGCTCGCGCATCTCCTCGACCGAGATGGGCGTCCCGTCGATGAATCGCGCAACGAGCCATCCCTGCGACGGCACGAAGGCGACCACCTCCGGACCGACGCCGACCTCATGGGCCCGGATCCCGGCCGCGTGCTCGGTCGCGCGGTCGATGCCGAGCAGCTCCGTGCGCGCGCCGCCCATGCGCAGCACGAACTCGCCGCCCTCGACGTCCACCTTGAAGTTGTGGTTGGTGATCCCCCCGCCCAGCTCGGTGATCCGGGCCGGCCGGTCCGGCCACAGGCGGTCCACCGCGGCACGTGCGGAATGCGTACTCAAGGGGTGCCCGGATCGTATCCGCTTTCGTCGATGACTAATATGGCCCCGTGACCGCCGAAATCGAGTTCGCGGAGCTCCGCAGCAAGTACGTACCGCGAGGAATCACCAGCTCGCATCCCATCACCGCGGACCGAGCCAAAGGCTCCGAGCTCTGGGACGTCAGCGGCAAGCGCTACGTCGACTTCGCCGGCGGCATCGGCGTGATGAACGTCGGACACGCCCACCCCCGCGTCACGGAGGCCGTGGAGGAGCAGCTCCGCAAGGCGACCCACACCTCGTTCCAGGTCGTCCAGTACGAGTCCTACCTCCGGCTCGCCGAGAGGCTTTGCGAGGTCACGCCGATAGCCGGCGCGAAGAAGGCGATCTTCTTCTCCACGGGCGCCGAGGCGATCGAGAACGCGGTCAAGATCGCGCGCGCGGCCACCGGCCGTCAGGCCGTGATCAGCTTCCGCGGCTCGTTCCACGGCCGCACGCTGCTCGCGCTCAGCCTGACCGGTAGCGTCCAGCCGTACAAGCAGGACTTCGGCCCGTACGCGAGCGAGATCTACCAGACGCCCTTTCCTTATGAATATCGCGGCTGGAACACCGAGGCGGCACTCGCCGACCTGGGCAACCTCCTCGAGTCGGAGGTCGGACCGAAGCGCGTGGCCGCGATCGTCATCGAGCCCGAGCTGGGCGAGGGCGGATTCGTGCCCGCGCCGCTCGACTTCATGCGCAAGCTGCGCGGGCTCTGCGACCGCCACGGAATCCTGCTGATCGCCGACGAGATCCAGACCGGCTTCGGCCGCACCGGCAAGCTCTTTGCGATCGAGCACTCCGGCGTCGAGCCGGACCTCATGACCGTCGCCAAGAGCCTGGCCGCGGGTTTCCCGCTGAGCGGCGTCGTCGGCAAGGCCGAGATCATGGACGCGCCCGCGCCCGGCGGACTCGGCGGCACGTACGGCGGCAACCCGGTCGCATGCGCGGCGGGGCTGGCCGTGATGGACCTCATGCGGGACGAAAACCTTCCCCAGCGCGCCGCTCGGATCGGTTCGGTCGTGGAGGAGCGGATGCGCACATGGGCGGCCGAGAACGAGATTGTCGGTGAGGTGCGCGGGCTCGGCGCGATGATGGGCATGGAGCTCGTGCGCGACCGCAAGACCAAAGAGCCCGCGGACACCGAGACGGCGAAGATCATCGCCGCGGCGCGCGAAAAGGGCTTGATCGCTTTGCGCTGCGGCGTGCACCACAACGTGATACGCACGCTCATGCCTTTGACGATTCCGGACGATCAGCTCGAGGAAGGGCTCGACATTCTCGGCGCCTCGCTCAACTCATAGGAGGACTCAGATGAGCACGACGCTCCGCAAGCACGAGATGTTCATTGGCGGCGAGTGGACGCCTGGTGAGGGTGGCGAGGCACAGGAGATCGTCAACCCGGCCACCGGCAAGGTGATCGCCCACGTGCCCAAAGGCGCGGCGGCGGACGTGGACCGCGCGGTCGGGGCGGCGCGCAAGGCGTTCGACGATGGCTGGTCCGACAGCACGCCGCGGATGCGCAGCGAGGCGCTGCTCAAGCTGGCGCAGGCGATCGAGGCCAACGGCGATGAGCTCGCACGGATCGAGTCGGAGAACGTAGGCAAGCCACTGGGCGCGACCAAGTCGGAGGAGATCCCGCCCATCGTCGACTGCTTCCGCTTCTTCGCCGGCGCGGCGCGGACTCTGGAAGGCCGCGCCACCGGCGAGTACATGCAGGGCTTCACGAGCATGCTGCGGCGCGAGCCCCTGGGCGTGGTCGGCTCGATCGCGCCGTGGAACTACCCGCTGATGATGGCCGCGTGGAAGATCGGCCCCGCGCTTGCCGCGGGCAACAGCGTCGTGCTCAAGCCGTCGGAGTGGACGCCGCTCACCGCGCTGAAGCTCGCCGAGCTGGCTGCCGACATCTTTCCCGCCGGGGTGTTCAACGTCATCACGGGCGACGGCGAGCCGGTGGGCGCGGGCATCGTCCGCCATCCCGGCGTGTCGATGGTCTCGCTCACCGGTGACGTCGCCACCGGCAAGGAGGTCGCAAAGGCGGCGTCGCAGACGCTCAAGCGCGTCCACCTCGAGCTCGGCGGGAAGGCGCCCGTGGTCGTTTTCGACGACGCCGACCTCGAGAAGGTCGTGGAGTGGATCAAGATCGGCGGCTTCTTCAACGCGGGCCAGGACTGCACCGCGGCGACGCGGGTCATCGCCGGCCCGAAGATCGAGGAGAAGCTCCTCGCGGACCTGGTGCCCGCGATCAAGAGCCTCAAGGTCGGCGACCCGCTGGCCGACGACACCGAGATGGGCCCGCTCGTCTCCGAAGAGCAGCTGACGCGCGTGTCCGGTTTCGTGGATCGGGCGCGCAAGGAAGGCGCCGAAGTGCTGACCGGCGGGGCGCGCATCAAGAAGGCAGGCTCGTGGTACGAGCCGACGGTCGTCGTGCCCAAAGGTCCCGACGCCGAGATCGTCAAGCGGGAGGTCTTCGGCCCTGTCGTCACTGTGCAGCGGTTCAGCGACGAGGACCAGGCGCTGGCGTGGGCGAACGGCGTCGACTACGGGCTGGCGGCTTCGGTCTGGACGCGCGACGTC
>DATEHC010000087.1:0-8884 GCA_035279785.1 Candidatus Dormiibacterota bacterium | reverse complement strand
CCATACGAGGAGCCGAGCACGCGCGTCTGTCGCCCGCGGTACGCAAGCTCGCGGCCGAGCACAGCATCGATCCGACGTCCCTGCAGGGCTCCGGGCTGGGCGGTCGCGTCACCCGCGACGACGTCCTGGCGGCCGTGTCGTCCGGCCAGACCGCCCCGCCGGCGGCGCCCGCGAGACCGGCCCCCGCGCCGGCGGCGCCCCCTCAACGATTGGACGGCATGCGCGAAGAGCTCGTGAAGCTCAGCGTCATGCGCAAGTCGATCGCCGAGCACATGGTGCGCAGCCTGCAGACCTCTCCCCACGCCTGGACGCTGCAGGAAGTCGACGTGACGAACCTCGTCAGGTACCGCGAGTCGGAGAAGGAGAGCTTCAGGAGCCGCCACGGCGTGCCCCTCACCTACCTTCCCTTCGTCGCTCAGATCGTCTGCGACGCGCTCAAGCAGTTCCCCTGGCTCAACTCGTCGTGGACCGACCAGGGCGTGATCCTCAAGCGCTACGTCAACCTCGGCGTCGCGGTCGCGATCCAGGACGGACTGATCGTCCCGGTTGTGAAGGACGCCGACCGTCTCGGGTTCACCGATCTCGTCAAGGCGATCAACGACCTCGTCGAGCGCGCACGCAACAAGCAGTTGAAGCCGGACGACGTGCAGGGCGGGACATTCACTCTGAACAACACCGGCGCCACCGGCTCGATCGCGAGCCAGCCGATCATCAATCAGCCGCAGGCGGCGATCCTGACGACCGAGTCGATCATCAAGCGCCCCGTAGTGCTCAATGACGCGATCGCGATCCGCCACATGATGAACATGTGCATGAGCTTCGACCACCGCATCATCGACGGGATGACGGCCGGAGAATTTCTGAACTACATCAAGAAGCGGCTCGAAGAGTGGACTCCCGGAAGCATTCGCCTGTGAGCGTCGCGGAGCCGATCAAGCCCGGCCCAATCCCCGAGTGGATTCGCGTGCGGGTCACCGAGGGCGGCAACTTCAAAGAGCTCAAGCAGATCGTGCAGGGCCGCAGCCTTCACACCGTGTGCGAGGAGGCGAAGTGCCCCAACATCTTCGACTGCTGGAACCGGCGCACGGCCACGTTCATGATCCTCGGCGACGTCTGCACCCGCGCCTGCCGCTTTTGCGCCGTGACCTCCGGCCGGCCGACCGAGCTCGACCTGGGCGAGCCGCTGCGCGTCGCTGAATCGGTAGCCGAGCTTGGCCTGAAGCATGCGGTCATCACCTCGGTCGACCGCGACGACCTGAAGGACGGCGGGGCGGGAATCTTCGCGCGCACGATCCGCGGGATCCGACGCCGCAGCCCGGGCACGACTATCGAGGTGCTGACGCCGGACTTTCAGGGCGACTACGAGGCGGTCCGCACCGTGGTCGAGGCTGGGCCTGACATCTTCAACCACAACACCGAAACGGTCCCTCGCCTGTACGCGCGAATTCGGCCCAAGGCCGTCTACGCCAACAGCCTGGCGCTGCTCCGCCATGTGAAGGCGCTCGCCCCGGACATGGTCACCAAGTCGGGCCTGATGGTCGGCCTGGGCGAGACGGAGGACGAGCTGCTCGAAGTCTTCCGCAACATGCGCGCGCACAACATCGACGTGCTGACGGTCGGCCAGTACCTGAGGCCGTCGAAGAAGCACGCGGAGGTCGTCCGCTACTACCGCCCCGAGGAATTCAAGTCGCTCAAAGAGCAGGCGGTCGCCATGGGTTTCGGCCACGTCGAGGCCGGCCCGCTGGTCCGCTCCTCCTACCACGCCGATGAGCAAGTCCCTGTCGCGCGTAGAAGCCTGCTGGCTGGGTAGCGTCCCCTACCGCGAGGCTTGGGACCTCCAGGCCAGGCTGGTGGGCGAGCTGCGCGAGGGTGAGGATCGCGACATCCTGCTTCTGCTCGAGCACCCGCACGTGTTCACGATGGGCAAAGCTGCATCGCCCGCAGACCTTCTCTGGGACGAAGACGAGCGCAAGCGGCGGGGCGTCGAGGTCGTCTGGTCTGACCGTGGCGGCGAGGCCACGTACCACGGCCCCGGCCAGCTCGTCGGCTACCCCGTCGTCGACCTCGCCCGCCTCGGGATCACGATCCCCGATTACATCTCGGGCCTGGAGCGCTCGCTGATCGCCTACCTCGGCGAGCTGGGCGTCGACGCCGTCGCCGGCGAGCCCGGTTTGACGGGGGTTTGGCGGAGCGGGGAGAAGCTGGCCGCGATCGGGATCAAGCTGAACCGCTCGGTGGTCAGCCATGGCTTTGCGCTGAACCTGACGACCGACCTCGGCTACTTCGACGGCATCGTCCCCTGCGGCCACGCCGAGCTTCGGCCGACCTCGGTGGAGGCCGTCACCGGCCGGCGGATAGGGGTCGAGGAGGCAGCTCGCCAATATGCCCGACACTTCCAGGACACTTTCGGTGTAGTTCTCGATTGGAGCGCCAAACCCGAGGGAACGCCCGTACGCGGCTGAGAGCCTTCGGAATACCGAGCGTTACCAACTCGGTATTCATTGCGTAGAACAAATTGGGGCTGCGAGAGGCGGTACTCGGTTTGGCGTCGGTCGTTATCGGGTAAGTGGGATATGAGCATGGGAAGCAACCGCAAGGGCACTGAGAAGGCAAGCACTGAGCTGGTCCGGCTGGACAACGTCTCGATGGACGAGGACGACGAGATCCTCCCCGACTTCGAGGCGGAGGTCGACGACGGCCGGCGCGTCTGGGTGACGGCGGTCCTCGAGCGCACCGCTGTGATCGAGCCGGCGCCGGGCGAGCCGAAGGTCCTGGTCAACCGCAAGCGCCTGTTCGTGAACCCGCGGCACCTGCGTGTTCGGCACCTGGCCAGCAAGGAAGCGGCCCGGCGCGGACGCGAGGCGGCGCGGCAGCTTCGACTTCAGGAGCAGCAGAGCTCCGCGGCGTAAAGCCCCGCCTTCGCCGGTCGGATTCGGCAAAGCACCTCTGGTAACATTCGCTGCTGCCGCGCGCAGCGGCGCTTTTAATTTCCGCGGCGCCCTGCCGCCCAGCCCGAGGGAAGCAACCACATGAGCAAGACCGCCGAACTCGTCTCGCTTGCCACCATCGTCCCCCCTCCCAACCACGAGGTCAGCGGTGGCTTCAACGCAGTGGTAGACGGCAAGCAGGTACGGGTCCGTGCGGTACTCGAGCGGACGGTCGTCATCGAGCACCACGAAGGCGGTGAGCGCAGCGTCGTCCGCAAGGACAACTGCATGGTCAAGCCCTCGGCGGTGGCGTTTGTTCCCGGCAACCCGAACAACGGTGTCGGGCCGCGTCAGTGGCGGCGCCTTCCCGGCAAGCCACCGGCGCCGACCAACGGCCCGGCCAGCGGCCCGACCAACGGCCCCGCTAACGGCCCCGCTAACGGCCCCGCTAACGGCCCCGCTAACGGTAAGTAGCGCCTAGTCGATCCGCTCCTGCGCGACGAGCGTCAGGAACGGGTGGAACTCCTCAGACAGCGCGACCTCTTCGAAGATCTCGCGCGCCTCGGCGAACCGGCCACCCTGAAGCTTGCCCATCTCCTCGTCGGCGACCTCACGCACCAGGTCGGCGGTCACCGTAGGTCCTTCTTGCATTCGGGCGCCGTGCCTTACCCACTGCCAGATCTGCGACCTCGAGATCTCGGCCGTCGCCACGTCTTCCATCAGGTTGTTGATCGCGGCCGCGCCCGTGCCGCGCAGCCATGACTCGATGTACTGGATGCCGACGTTCACGTTCATGCGCAGGCCGTTCTCGGTGACAGTGCCGCCGGGCACGCCGACGTCGGTGAGCTCTTCTGCCAGCACGGTCACGTCGGTCCTCAGCCGCTCGAGCTGATTCGGTCGGTTTCCCAGCACGCGATCGAAAGCTTCGGTCGCAGTCGGCACGAGGTCGGGATGGGCGACCCACGTGCCGTCGAATCCATCGTGGGCCTCGCGGTCCTTGTCCTCCTTGACCTTGGCAAGCGCCACGCGATTGACCTCGGGATCGCGCCGCGAAGGAATGAACGCGGCCATACCGCCCATCGCGTGCGCCCCGCGGGCGTGACACGTCTTGACCAGGAGCTCGGTGTAGAAGCGCATGAACGGGACGGTCATCGTCACCTGCGCACGGTCGGGGAGAAGGAAATCGGGACGGTGTCGGAACTTCTTGATGATGCTGAAGATGTAGTCCCAGCGGCCGGCGTTGAGTCCGCTCGAGTGGTCGCGGAGCTCGTAGAGGATCTCCTCCATCTCGAAGGCCGCGAGGATCGTCTCGATGAGGACCGTCGCCCGGATCGTGCCGTGCGGAACGTCGATTTCGTCCTGGGCGAAGTTGAAGACATCGTTCCAGAGCCGCGCCTCGAGGTGACTCTCCAGCTTCGGCAGGTAGAAGTACGGCCCGCTGCCCTTGTCCAGCAAGCGGCGGACGTTGTGGAAGAAGTAGAGACCGAAGTCGAACAGGCTCCCTGACATCGGCTGGCCGTCGACCAGCACGTGTCGCTCGTCGAGATGCCAGCCCCGCGGGCGCACGAGCAGCGTGGCAACCTTCTCGTTCAGCTTGTAGTCCTTGCCTTCGGGGCTGGTGAAATCGATGCGCCGCTCGATGGCGTCGGTGAGGTTCACCTGGCCTTCGACCAGGTTCGACCAGGTCGGCGAGTTGGCGTCCTCGAAGTCGGCCATGAAGACGCGGGCACCCGAGTTGAGGGCGTTGATCACCATCTTCCGATCCGTCGGGCCTGTGATCTCGACCCTGCGGTCCCTCAGGTCGCGGGGCGCCTCCGCGACGCGCCACTCCGCGTCACGGACGTGCGACGTCGACGGAAGGAAGACGGGCATCTCACCGGCGTCGAGCCGCGCTTGCCTCTCATCCCGCAGCCGGAGGAGCTCCTGCCGGCGGGCTCCGAACTCGCGCTGCAGCCGAGCGATGAAGGCCAGCGCTTCGTCGGTGAGGACCTCGCTGGCACGTCCCTCGACCTTGCCTTTGACCTCGATCTGCTCGGTGGTCGCCATCGAGCTCAGCCTACAAGGTCACTTGCCAGCGAGTCGCTCGACGACCGGGACGAGGTCCTCGGCTGCGTCACCGGGGACGACCACGTGCGAGATGCCGAAGCGTTCGCGCCTCTGTTCGAGGTCTTCGATGATCTGATCGATCGTGCCGATCATGAAGTGCGGTACTTCGAGAAGGTCTTTGGGGTCCATGCCGGTACGTGGCGCGAAGGCCTCGGCGACCACGTCGCGGTCGTCGGTGACGCTGGCGGTCAGCGTCCAGACGCCGAGCTCGATATCTTCGAATCGTTCGCCCGCCGCATCGCGGATCCACCGCAGCTTCTCGTCCGTGAGTGACGCCAGGCCCGTCTGCGCCGTCTGGCGGCCCGGCTTGCCTTCCCGCAGGTCGAAGTTGACGTTGATGGTGTCTGCCTCGCGCGCGGCCAGCTCGAGCATCTTGCGGCCGCCGCCGCCGATAACGAAAGGAAGATGCGGCTTCTGTATGGGCCGCGGCGTGCCGACCAGGCCCTTGATCGTGTAGTGCTTGCCCTCGAACGAGAACTCGTCGCCGGCGAAGAACTTCTTGAAGATCGTGACGGCCTCGGCCATACGCTCGATGCGCGTTCCCGGCGAGTCGTACGGAATGCCCGACTGCTCGTAATCGGTGATCATCCAGCCCGCGCCGAGCCCGAAGTCGAAGCGTCCATCCGACAGCACGTCAAGCGACGCCGCCTCCTTGGCCAGCACGACCGGGTGGCGGTAGTCGTTGTCGTAAACGAGCGAACCCACTCGAAGCGTGGTGGTCGCGTCGGCGGCGACCATGAGGCCGGCGATCGGTCCGACCTGGTCGCCGAAGTGGTCGGGTAAGTAAAGAGTCGAGTAGCCCATCGACTCGACGGCGCGGGCGCGCGCACGCCACTGAGAGGCACTCTCCGCCGTGTGGTCCTGCACGCTGAACCGGAACGGCCGCTTTTTCACGTCAGCAGGTTATCGAAGCTGGTGCCGAGGCCCAGATTTGAACTGGGGACACCCGCATTTTCAGTGCGGTGCTCTACCAAGCTGAGCTACCTCGGCACGGCGGACAATTCTATCGGCGGACCGATGGAGGCCATTTGTCCCCTTGACACCCGTATGGTGTGGCGCGAGACTCTGGCCCCGAGATGGAACTCGTCCAGGCCGTGGTCAAATCCTGCTTTCGCCCCGGGCTCTTCGCCGCGAGCGCGTGCATGCTGGCGATGGCGCTCGTGGCCTGCGGCGGTTCCGGCAGCGGCTCCACGGGATCCAGTGGTTCCCCCGAATCGACGCCGTCCGCGTCGAGTACCAAGGAGGCCAGCAAGAACCTCACGTTGCCTGACATCTGCAGTCTGGTTACGACCGACGACGTGGCGACGCTGTGGCAAACGGACAAGAGCCAGGTATTGAACGTCCCCAGCGGGGCTGGGGCCGGCCTGTGCATCTATGGCAACCAGGCGAACCAGCAGGACGGTTTGCTCATCATCGGCCAGTCGTATCCGGACGCAAACACCGCGGACCAGGTTCAGCCCGAGCAGCTCGCCGCGGTCTATAGCCGGTTGTACGGCATCTCGAGCGCCAAGTCTGTGACCGGCATCGGCGACAAGGCGTTCGAATACGTCACGACCAGCACTGCAACCGGCAGCACCGGAGCCGCGATATTCGTCTTCAAGGCCAACATCCTTCTCATGATCATCCTGAGTCCCGCGACAGATGCCAGCGGCGTCGAGTCGCTGGCCAAGACCGCGCTCACCCGCCTGAAGTAGGACTCCAAGGGGCGTCGACCTCGACGCCGGGCATCTCCCGTTTCACGATCGCCTTCGTCTCCTCGACGAGCTTGCGCAGCTCGTCCGCCGCCTCTGACGGCGCCCCGTCGGCGACACGGTCGAGCCGTTCGGCGAGTCGCTCGGGCTTGACTTTCATCTCCTCGAAATGCGAGCCCGCGCGCTTGAACTGGAACGTCGTGAAGTAGAGGCGATTGACCGCCGACAGCACTGCCACGACTTTGAAAGCTCCCTCGAGCAGCATCTGGCGGCGGAACAGCTCAGCGTCGCGTGATGCGAGGTGCTGGTCGATTGCCCAGACCGGGAACCACCCTAGGTTGGCCTCGACCTCGCGCCGGCGCAGGGATTCGGGATAGCCCGCCCGCTGCTGCCATTCGTTCACGAGCTCGTGGCCGAACAGCGCCGTGCCCTCCAGCGTGCCCATGGCGACCTTGGCGGAGATCCAGTCGACGTCGCCCGCCTCGATGCTCGCGAGACGCTTCTCGAGGGCGCTTATTACCTCCCCTCCCGTCTGCACCTCGATCCCTTCGATGCGATAGCGCGCGACAAACCCCTCGGGGGTTGGCGCACCGATGTCACCGATGATCTCGCCCCGGGCGTCCTTCAAGACTGAGTCGAAGGTCTCTCGGTCGGGCAGCTCGTCGTAGAAGTTGAGAAGGTCGATGTCGGAGTGCTCATCGGCGATGCCCCGCGCCACCGAACCCGCGAGGAGCGTGGCTCGAAGGTCGGTTCGTGCCGCCAGGCCTTTGACCACGCGCTCGGCAATCTCGCGCCGCCGGTCGGACTCCCTGGTTGGCAACTCGCTCAGCCGAACTGGAGACCGAACCGCGTGCACAGGGATGGAATCGAGGACGGATCGAGCTCGAGTCCGTACCGTTCCGCTATCGGTCCGATCAGCTCGCGGTCGGGCTTGCCGCCTGGAAAGAGCGAGACCAACTCCTCGAAGTATTTCTCAAAGCCGGCCGGCGAGATGATCTCTAGCAGGCTGGCGTCGCTGTCGCCCGCGTTCCAGAACGTATGCCACTGGCCGCGCGGCTTCCAGATCACATCGCCCGGCCCGCCGTACACGACTTCATCACCGAGAAGTGCGCCCACGCGGCCCGTGACGACCACGCTGTATTCGTCCTCACGGCTGTGACGGTGAAGAGGCGCCGCCAGCGCGCGCGGTTTCATCGGGTGCTCGACGAGAGAGAAGCCTCCGTTCGAATCGATTCCCGGGATCATCCAACGAACACCCAAACCGCCGAGCCAGCCCTGCCTTCCCTCGCCGGACTTCAAGACACGCGCTGTCGTGTGCCTCACCCTTTTACCTCCAATGCGCGGCACGAATCGCGCTCCCGTAACGAGTGCCGGCAGTCGCGGACTATTCTCGGCTTCATTTCACGCGAGCGCCGGCAGTCACCGCCTCAATTCATCAGCTCGTGACCGCGCTGAAGGTGATTCTTTCCAGGGTCTCAATCGCGGCCACCACGCCGGGACCTCGCGGCGATATTCCTCGTACTGCTCACCAAATCGGTCGAGCAGCATCGGTTCCTCGACGGCATGCGCAAAGGCGACCATCGCCAGGCCCGACAAGGCCGCCCAGGCGAGCAGACTGAGCTGCCCAAACAGCATCGCCTGGCCGACGATTGCCGACGCAACCGCGATATACATCGGGTTGCGCACATGTCGGTAGACACCTCCAACGACCAGGTTCCGGGTTGGGGCAACGGGGGCGGGAGTGCCGATTCCTTCGATGACGAAGCGCGCGAATGCACTGATCAGGAAGAGCGCGGCCACGCCGGTTACGGTGGCTCCCAGCACACGCAAGGGACCCCAGTACGGGAAAGGCGTCGTGAACCGCCAACCGGTAATCAAAAAGGGGATCAGACCGGCAACCACTCCCGGCGCCAACACAAAGAAGACGGCGCTGCCGGCTACTGCAAGTGCTCGGGGCCTCATGGGATCGCCCTCAGCGAACGCCGCGTGACGAGGGCTCCTCGCCTACTCCGGCACGGCTTCCCGGAGGATCGGTTGGTACACGGCCAGGATATTGCCTGAGCCTTCCCAGGTTCGCGAGGACAGCAGTCTGAGCGATACCGGCGGGCGGCCGGTGAACAGCGGAATGCCCCCGCCGGCAATCACCGGAAAGATTGTTAG
>DATEHC010000086.1:0-5617 GCA_035279785.1 Candidatus Dormiibacterota bacterium | reverse complement strand
CCGCCGCCCACGGCGCGAGCCACTGTCGCGGCCACCTCGGCCAGGTTCGACTTCGCCATCAATACGACTAGCGTGTCGCTCGCGCGCGCCAGTTCGGAAAGTCGGCTTTGCGAATCGCCGCCCTGTCCAGTGGTGATCGTCACCGACGAAGCGATGCCTCGCATCGTGACTGGGATGTGGACCGAGGCGGCCGCAGCGAGTGCCGACGTTACGCCAGGAACGACTTCGACGTCGACGCCCGCTTTGATGAGATCCCTGAGCTCTTCACCTCCGCGGCCAAATACAAACGGATCGCCTCCTTTCAGGCGCACCACAAATTGGCCGTCGCGGGCCAGCTTGATCATTCGCGTCGTTATTTCCTCCTGGCGTGCGCTGCTCTCGCCCCCTCGTTTACCGACCGGCTCGAGCTTCGCCTCGGGACCGCATAGAGCCAGGGTCTCGGCCGAGACGAGCGCATCGTGAAGCACGTAGTCCGCGTCAGCGAGCAGGTCGCGGGCTTTTACGGTGATGAGGTCCGGGTCGCCGGGTCCAGCCCCGACA
The DNA here is from genome assembly GCA_035279785.1 of Candidatus Dormiibacterota bacterium. Taxonomy (GTDB): domain Bacteria; phylum Chloroflexota; class Dormibacteria; order Dormibacterales; family Dormibacteraceae; genus 40CM-4-65-16. The sequence goes on along the minus strand of DATEHC010000086.1, from coordinate 5,077 downwards.
AGCGCAACTCGGCCGGGACGCCGGGGCGCATGTTGTGCCAGCGAGAAAGCGCGGGCTTCGGCTTCGACGGCTCGATGGGAGCGCAGAAGGTCCCGAACGTCAGAACTCATTAGCCGCCGATACGCCTCGGTCTGTTCCGCGACCGGGACCCCTCGCCGGCGCAGCTCTCGGCGGATGCGGCCGACCAGGGCTACGAACGGACCCCACTCGCGGCCCAGCCAGCGCTCGATCCGCGCCCGCAGCGCGCCGGCGAGAAATGGACTTTCACCGGAGGTCGAGATTGCAATCAGGAGGGGATCACGCCGAACGATCGCCGGGGCAATGAACCGGCACTGGGCCGGTCGATCGACCACGTTGATCAGGACGCCCAACTGCTCGGCCTCGTTCCAGCTGCGGCGGTTGACGTCCGGATCCTCACTCGCATCAATCACGAGGCGCGCCCCTGCCAGGTCACCGTCGCGATACTCGCTCGAGCCAATTACTCGAACTGCGGCGCCCGCCTCACGAAGCGCGGCTGCCTTCTCCTTTGCGAATTGCCCTTCGCCGAGCACGACGCACGGCTCGTCGACGAGGTCGAGGAAGACCGGGTAGTACCTCACGCGGTCGCCTCCTCCCGCGCCGCATCGAGCAGCACCCGGGCCACCTCTGGGCGCGTGAACTCAGCAGGGAGGTCGAGGCCTTCGGCCAGGAGCTTGCGCACGGCCGTCCCGCTCAAGGTCTTGTGCGCGTCGGTTGGGTGGGGGCAGGTACGGCTCGAAGCCATGCCGCCACAGACCGTGCAGTAGAAAGTGTGCTCGAAGCGCAGGACCTCGATCCCCAGCTCGCCCGGGGCGTACTGGTCGAAGATCCGGTGGGCCGCGTAGGTGTCGTAGTAGCTGCCCACACCGGCGTGGTCACGGCCGACGATGAAGTGGGTGCACCCGTAGTTGCGACGCACGATCGCGTGGAAGACCGCTTCCTTGGGCCCGGCATACCGCATCCAGGCCGGATTCGTGGCCAGCAGCACGCGATCGGCGGGGAAGTAGCCTGCAAGTAGCTCCTCATAGCAACGGATGCGTACCGAAGCCGGGATGTCGTCCGACTTGGTCTCGCCCACCAGCGGATGCAAGAGGAGCCCATCGATCGTCTCCATCGCAACCTTCTGGAGGTACTCGTGCGCGCGATGCACCGGGTTCCGCGTCTGAAAGCCCACCATCGTCTTCCAGCCGCGTTGTGTCCTGACCGCGCGCACCTGCGATGGAGTCAGGTCGAGCTCGGGAAAACCGGAGCTGGGGCTTGCCAGAGCGACGACCTTTCCCGCAATCGCCCATCGGCCTGAACCCTTCAGAGCTCGGACTCCAGGATGGGCCTCATCCTCGGTGCCGTAGACCGCAAGCGCCTCACGACGGCGTTCTGCCTCAAAGGCGCCCGCGACTTCGACGATGCCAATCGGGCGGTCGGCGATGAAGAGTCCGATCCGGCCGGCTTTGGGGACGTCCTCGGTGCGCAGGACGATCGGGATGGTGAACGGGAGACCATTGGATAGGCGACCCTGCTCTAGCACCGACTCGTAGTCATCACGAGACATGAACCGGTCGGCAGGGGACATGGCGCCGGCCGCCAGCATGAACACGTCCGACAATTCGCGCTCACCGACGTGTAGTCGGGGCAAGCCTCGTGCCTCCGATCGAAGCTCCTGCAGCTCTTCTTCATCAGGCAGGTGTTCGACCGTGCGCGGTTTCAGCAGTCCCAGCCGTTCGAGACTGTCGATCACCTTCGCCACCGACTGGTCGATGCTTTCGGTGGCGGTGTCGCAAACGACCTCAGGACGGAGGGGCTCCTCGTACGGATCGCTGACTCCGGTGAAGTTGGCGATCTCGCCGGCGAGCGCCTTGCGGTAAAGGCCTTTCACGTCACGCTCGACCAGCTTGTCTATGGGGCATCGCACGAAGACCTCGACGAAGTTGGGCGTCTGGCTGCGGACCTCGTCCCGGACCTCACGATAAGGCGAGATGGCTGCGGTGATGGCGATTCCTCCGCTGCGGGCGACGAGCCGTGCGACGTAACCGATGCGGCGGATGTTGGTGTCGCGATCTTCCTTGGAAAAGCCGAGCCCCTTGGACAGGTGCGTGCGCACCTCGTCGCCGTCGAGCAGCTCCGCGTGGCGACCGCGCAGCTCAATCTCGGAATGCAGCGCGTTTGCGATGGTCGACTTGCCGGCGCCCGAGAGCCCGGTGAACCAGACGACAAACCCTGCGCTCACACCTCTCCTCCCAAACCCCATCGCTGCCTGATCTCATGGTCGAATGCCCCGAACAGGCCATCGATGACAACACCGATGAAGAAGATGACGACGATGATCGCCAGCAACTGCTCGGCGTCAGCAAAGTCGCGTGCGAACTGAATCTGCTGGCCAAGAGAGAGTTGATGGCCGACGATGCCGATGATCTCGCCCGCCATCAGGCTCCGCCAGGCAAATGCCCATCCTTGCTTGAGGCCGCCGACGAACGACGGCAGGGCTGCCGGCAGGACCACATAGCGGTAGAGGCCGAGCCCGCGCGCCCCCATGACTCGCCCGACCCGGATGAGCAGCGGCTGGACGTGGTCGACGCCACTGAGCAGACCACCCGCGATCGCCGGGGCGGCGCCGAGGATGACGACGAAGAAGATGGCGGTCTCGTTGAGCCCAAAGAGCAAGATGGCGAGGGGAAACCAGGCGATCGATGGCATCGACTGCAGCGCCGCTATCGCGGAGCCGACCGCTTTGCGAAGGATGCGGACGCGGGCAATGACAATCCCCACGGCGCTGCCTATCGCGACTGCGATCGCGTAGCCGAGGATTGCGCGGCGGAGGGTGACCGCAACCCCGAGGTCGAAGTCGAGGCTTCGCAGATCTTGTGCCAGTCGTTCAATGACCGGCAATGGCCCCGGCAGCACGTAGTCTGGCTTCCATCCCGACCACACGACAAGCTGCCACGCCGCGATCGCGAGTCCCGCCGCAGCCAGCTTCGGCCAGGTGCCGGACCACACGTTGCCGAGCCGCAACCGGGGGCGCGCCGCGGTCGGCCTCGGCTCGCCAGTGACCTCGAATCGTGCCGCCAGCTCAGTCGCCACGTGCCAGCACCTCATGTTTCAGGCGCTCGGTGATGCGGCCGGCAACTACGGCGAGCTCCGGCGAGTCGAGGTGCCGCGGGCGCGAGAGGTCGACCTTGATCTCATGCGCGACGCGACCTGGCCGGCTGGTGAAGACGAGCACGCGGTCGCCCAGTCGCACCGCCTCGCGCGCGTTGTGCGTGACGAACAGAATGGTCAACCCGGTCTCGCCCCAGATCCGCTCGAGCTCCTCGTGGAGCAGGTCGCGTGTGATGGCGTCGAGGGCACCGAATGGCTCGTCCATGAGCAGCACGTCGGCGTCCTGGGCCAGCGCGCGCGCCAGTGCGACTCGCTGCTTCATCCCGCCGGACAGCTCGTGCGGCCGGCGCTTCTCGAAGCCCGCGAGCTGCACGCGGCGGAGCAGCTCGTAGGCGAGATCGCGCCGCTCCGCGCGCCCGACTCCGCGCAGCTCTAGCGCCAGCTCCACATTGCCGGCGGCGGTGAGCCACGGCAGAAGCGCCGCTTCCTGGAACATGAGGGCGACCCGTCCATGCACGTGGGCGCGGCCGCTGGTCGGACGGTCGAGTCCGGCGAGGACGTTGAGCAGGGTGCTCTTGCCCGATCCGGATGCGCCCACTATGCAGACGAGCTCGCCGCGCTGAACTTCCAGCGTTGTTCCGTGCAGCGCGACGAGAAGCCGATCGCCGTGTGGGAACACCACGGAAAGGCGGTCGACGCTCAGCGCGTGCTTGTCAGACAGCGTGAGCACGTTGTTGGTCACAGACCACTCACGGGGATCTGGCCGTGCTCGGCCAACACCTGATTCAACAGCGTCAGGTCGTAAAGGCCGTGGAGATCGATTGCGGGAAGCAGGCCGACCGCGTGGGCATGGTCGGCTGATGCCTTGAGCGTTGACGCGAGGGGATCGAGCGTGAACCTCATGTGCGGCCAGGCGGCGGCTACCACACCTGCGGCCAGCGTCTTGCCCGTGATCTGAGTCACCGCGTCGTTGGTCAGCTGTTGTGCGTCGGCCGAGTTTGCGTTCAGGTATGTGACTGCCTCGTAGAGCCCCTCGAGCAGGGCTTTGATCCGCTTCGGATGCGCCCGCAGAAAGTCGGTCCGGACGATCAGGTCTGTGGTTACGAACTGCCTTGCGGCCAGAGATCGCGCTCGTCCACCAGGACCTTGCCGTGACCCTCGACGACCAGGCGACTCGCCCACGGCTCGGGGACCCAGGCGCCGTCGATCTGGCCCTGCTTGAATGCGGTAAGCGTCTGCGAGTTGTCCTGCGGAAGGATGCTCACGTCGCCGCCCCCCGCGGTGTCGCTGTGCAGTCCATTGCTCTTCAGAAACCAGCGCAGCGCCACGTCTTGCGTGCCGCCGAGTTGAGGGTCTGCGATCCGCTTGCCCTTCAGCTCGGCGGTTGAGGTGATGCTCGGTTTGACCACCAACAGCGCTCCACCCGACGTCGCACCGGCGACGACGCGGATTGCTTCACCGTGTGACTGTGCGAACGCGTTGGTGGTGGGGTTAGGACCGACAAACGAGGCATCGATCGACCCCGAGAGGATCGCGGTGACCGCATCGCCGCCGGCGTTGAAGGTATGCGTCTCGAGCGTCACGTCGCCGCCGAGCGAGCTGGCAAAGAAACCCTTACTAAGCCCGGCCATGGCGGGGGCGTGAGTGAGGTTGGGGAAGTAACCCAGCCTAAGGGTCAGCGGACCGTTGTCGCTGGGCGCTGCGGACTGCGCAGACGTGCCGCAAGCGGCGACCAGCGCAAGCAGGGCGATCAGCATTCGCTTCATGTCGTGGCACTCCAATGGATTCCGCACTCTTTGATCCCGTCCTGCTCCCACCACCACCGGCCGGCACGTTCGTCCTCCCCAATGGCAGTCGGCCGCGTGCACGGGGCGCATCCGATCGACGTGTAGCCACGGTCGTACAGCGAGTGGTATGGGAGGTCGTTCTTGCGGATGTAGTCCCACACCTGCGCTTTTGACCAATC
>DATEHC010000085.1:0-7682 GCA_035279785.1 Candidatus Dormiibacterota bacterium | reverse complement strand
GCTCCGTCCAGGCGCAGCACGGCCGCCGCGCCCGCGATCGGGAAGTCGATCGAACCCCGCCGCCGCAGCTTGACGTACGCCGTGCCGGTGCCCGGTTCGGCGCGCATTCGCAAACCGGTGACCACCTCCGCCGGCTGCTTGGCCAGGTAGTCGATGCCGTCGTCTCGGTAGAGGGCGGCCACGGGCAGCTCTCGCTCGCCGTCGGTTCCGGCCAGCGTCACGAAGCCGTCGAGAGCGATCGCCATCGGCGCCGTGTCGGACGAGGACACCGCCCAGCACCGTGGGCTGCTAGGAGCGACCAGGCAGATGTCGCCGTCCTTCTTCAGGCAGAAGCCGGCTGCCTTCCTCCACTCGTAGGTCATGTCGTAGTAGTTGCAGCGAGTGTCGACGCAAAGGTTGCCGCCGACGGTCCCCACGTTGCGCAGGGGCGGCGACGAAACGAGGCCCGCCGCCTCTGCGTAGCCGGCGAACCGCGAGCGCAAATGCGCGTCGTCCGCAGCCGCGGACAGTGTGACTCCGGCATCCAGGCGACATTCCGTGGAACCGTTGCGCACGCCGCGCTCCAGAAATCCGAGCCCGATCAACGTGTCGACCTCGAACTGCCTGCGCTTCAACTTCGGGAACAGGTCTGTGCCGCCCGCGACGAACATGGCACGCGGACCGAGCTCGGCGGCCATGGCGGCGGCCTCCCTCGCGGTCTTCGGTCGTAGATACCGGAAGCGAGGCAGGCGCAGCATCAGGCGGTCTGCCGCGGCGGTGGCTCGGTCTTGATCGGCGCCGGGTACGGGATCGTCGGAAAACGGGGAGGACCGTAGCGCGCCGGCTCACCTTTCTCTTTGCGGCGCAGCGCTTCGAGCACTTTCTCGGGCGTCACCGGGACCTCGTCGATCCAGACCCCCAGCGCCTCGTGCACCGCCGAGCACACCGCGGGCGGCACGGGCAGCAAGGGCCCCTGGCCGGCCTCCTTGGCTCCGTACGGGCCTTCGGGGTCGTTGGTCTCGACGATGTAGGTCTCGACCTCGGGCATGTCGGCGAAGGTGGGCGACTTGTACTCGAGCATCGACGGCCATTTGTGCAGGCCTTTCCGAAAGACCTGCTCCTCCATCAGCGCCTCTCCGAGACCCATGTACACGCTGCCCTCGACCTGACCTTCGACCAGCAGCGGGTTGATCGCGCGCCCGACGTCATGCGCGATCCAGACCTTGTTGACCCTGACCTGGCCGGTGCGGACGTCGGCGTCGAGGTCGACGACGCAGGCCGAGTAGCTGTAGGCGGGGCTTGGCCCGACGCCGGATCCCTTGTACGGCCCGGCTACCTTCGGTGGCGTGTAGCTGCCCGCGCTGGTCAGCGTGCCGAACCGCGCCTCGGCGAGCACCGCAGCCTCTTCGAAGCTGACGTCTTCGAACCTGCGGCCCGCGGCCTGGACCGCCTCGTCGAGCAGCGCACGCATCTTGCGCGCCGCCTCGAGGGCGGCGTTGCCGGCCATGAAGGTGACCCGCGACGAATACGAGCCGAGGTCGATCGGCGTCGTGTCGGTGTCAGCCGTGACCAGCCTGACGTCTGAAGGCTGCAGCCCGAGCTCTTCCGCGACGATGGTCGCGAGGACGGAGTCAGAGCCCTGGCCGATGTCCATCGCGCCGCAGTAGGCCGTCACGCCGCCGCGGTCGACCTTGAGCTGCACCTCAGAGTGCGGCATGTCGTTCCAGTAGATCGCAGTGCCGGCGCCCGACAGGTAGCTGGAGATGGCAAACCCCATCCCGTGCCCAGCACGCTTTGCGCGGGCCCTGTAACCGGAGGCTTCCAACACGTGCTCCGTGCACTCTTCGAGCCCACACGAGGTCACGCGCAGCCAGTTGACCGTGCGAGTCATGGGCTTGACGAAGTTGCGGCGCTTCAGCTCGACGGGGTCGAGGCCGAGGTCGCCGGCGACCTTCTCGAGGTGCAGCTCGAGCGCGAAGCGAGGCTGCGGCGTGCCGTGCCCGCGCTTGGGGCCGCACGGAGGCTTGTTGGTGAAGACGCGACAGCCCTCGAATCGATAGGCCGGGATGTCGTAGGTGACGGTCTGAAGCGCGCCCGTATAGAAAGTGGACGCGACACCATAAGAGCCGTACGCGCCGCCGTCGAGGGCCGTTCGGAAGTGCATCGCCGTGATGCGGCCGTCCCGGGTGACGCCCGTGCGCACCCACATCAGCACGGGATGGCGCCCGCGGTGCGCGTAGAAGACCTCCTCGCGCGTGAGAGTGCACTTGACAGGCCGGCCGGTGAGCATGGCGAGCTTCGAGACGACCATCTCGTGCGCGAACGGGTCGGTCTTGCCGCCGAATCCGCCGCCGTGCGCCGCGCCGATGACGCGGATCCGGTTCATGGCGAGCTCGAGCACCCTGGCGAGCGCGCGATGCACGTAGTGCACGACCTGCGTCGAAGACCAGACCGTCAGCCTGCTGTCGACGTAGGTCGCGATCGCGCTGTGCTGCTCCATCGGGAGGTGCGTGTTGCCCTGGAAGAAGAAGACGTCCTCGCGCTCGTGGTCAGCTCGGGCGAAACCACCTTCGACGTCGCCGAACTCGAGCGCGACCAGCTTGTGGATGTTGTTCGGCCCGCCGTAGTCCTGGATGGCTTCGTCCGATGGTTTCTCCAGGGCAGCCTCGATCGACATCACCGGCTCGAGGACCTCGTACTCGACGGCTATCGCGTCGCAAGCGGCGGCGGCGATCTCCTCGTCGGTCGCCGCGACCGCGGCCACGGGGTCGCCCACGTACCGAACTTTCTCGTGCTCGAGCGCCCGCTCGTCCTGCGTCACGGGAAGGATGCCGAACTTGATTGGAAGATCGGCCCCGGTGATCACTGCCACCACGCCAGGAATGCGGCGCGCGGCCGACGCGTCGATGGAGAGGATGCGCGCGTGCGGGTGTGGGCTGCGGAGGATGCGGCAGTGAAGCGTGCGCGCCGGCAGCATGTCATCCGCGTAGACGGCCCGGCCGGTCACCTTGCCGACCGCGTCGACCTTGGGCAGCGGCTTGCCGACGACCGAAAAGCCTTTCCGGTCGCTCATCGCATGCGCTCCGCGGCGAGCTCGACGGCGTCGAGGATCTTGGCGTAGCCGGTGCAGCGGCAGAGGTTGCCCGCGAGCGCCTCGCGGACCTCGTCTCGCGACGGGATCGGATTGCTCTCGAGCAGCGCCTTCGCCGAAAGCAGGATGCCGGGCGTGCAGTACCCGCACTGCGCCGCGCCGAGCTCGACGAAAGCCTGCTGCAGCGGATGCAGCTCTGACCCGTTCGCCATGCCTTCGATCGTCGTGATGGCGGTGCCCTCGAGCTGGACCGGCAGCAGCAGGCAGCTGAGCTCGGGCCTGCCGTCGACGAGCACCGTGCAGGTTCCGCACTCTCCGAGCTCGCACCCATGCTTGGTGCCGGCGAGCCGCATGTCTTCGCGCAGGACTTCCAGGAGGGTCTTGTGGACCGGGAGGAGGAGCTCGGTGCGTTCTCCGTTGACTTCGAGCGTGAGCACGACGCGCTCGGCCTCGCGCGTCACCTCTTCTCTCATTCGGATTCGAGCATATCCCGCAGCGCCGCGGCGCAAGACCAGAGGTCCGGGGCCACGGCGTCGGCCCTGGTGGTGACGGGAGGCGGGTCGTCGGGATGGACCAGGATCGTCTTCATCCCCAGCGCACGCGCCGGCTCGATGTCGTTCTCCTCGCGGTTGCCGATTGCGACGCACCGGCTCGCCGGAACCGCGGCCCATCGCAGCGCCAGCTCGAACACCGCGGGATGGGGTTTCAGGTGACCGGCGTCGACCGACGTGATGATGGCGTCGACGTGCTGCGCGAGGCCGAGCACGCGGAAATCGTCCCAATAGCTGTCCGCGTCGCGCCAGTACGTGTTGCTGGCGATGACTGTGCGCATCCCGAGCTCGTGGACGGTGGCGAGCAGCTCGGCGGCGCCGGGCAGCGCCTTCATCCGGTCGGAGATCGGGATCGACATCGCACGGCGCAAACGCGTGATGGTGTCCGGATCGACGGCCAGCCCTTTCCGGGTCAGCGACCTGGCGATCAGGACCTCCGCCTTCACCACTATCTCGCGCTCGGTGGTGATGCTCCGCGCCTCGTCGTCGGCGCGGCTGCTCTCGATCAGGTCGTCGGCGAGGGCATGGACGGCATCGGGCGACAGCTCGGGCATGGCTGCCGCGATCCGTTCTCTGCGGCCGATCGCGTCGGTGGCGCGAAACGGCCACGAGTTGGGCCACAACGTGCCGCCGACGTCGATCATCGCCACCTCGAGGGCTCTCGGCACGCGGGCGCTGTTCACCCCACGAAATCGAAGCTCGCGCTCCGATTTTGCGGTGACCCCACTTCACTATCATCGCGTCCATGCCCATCCTCCGGTGGTTGACGTCTGGCGAGTCACATGGTCCGCAGCTGACCGTGATCGTCGAAGGCGTGCCGGCGGGGCTCGAGATCTCGGAGGAGGACCTGCGCCGCGACCTCGCGCGAAGGCAGGGCGGCCATGGGCGCGGCGGGCGTCAGCAGATAGAGACCGACTTCGCCCGCATCGTCAGCGGTGTCCGAGGCGGCTTCACGATCGGCAGCCCCGTGACCCTCGTGCTCGAGAACAAGGACCACGTCAACTGGACGGCGCAGATGACGGCAGCCAGGGAGGGATTCGAGCCCAAGCCTGTCACACGGCTCCGGCCCGGTCACGCGGACCTGGCGGGCGCCCTCAAGTACGGGCACGACGACATTCGCAACGTGCTCGAGCGCTCCTCGGCGCGCGAGACCGCGACACGCGTGGCGGCGGGCGGAATCGCGCGGAAATTCCTTCGTCACTTCGGCGTCGAGATCCTCAGCTTCACGCAGTCGATCGGAAGCGTCGACGCGGGCTATGACGCAGTCGATGCTGACACCGTCACAGCCGAGCAGATAGAGGCTTCTCCGGTCAGGTGCCCAGATCCCGCGGCGTCGCAACGCATGGTGGCCGAGATCGACGAGGCGTCCGAAGCCGGCGACACCGTGGGCGGAACGTTTCGCGTGATCGCGCGCGGCGTGCCGGTCGGGCTCGGCAGCTTCGTGCACTGGGATCGCAAACTAGACGGGCGGCTGGCGCAGGCCATGCTGTCGGTCAACGCGATCAAGGGCGTCGAGTTCGGCGCCGGATTCCAGGGTGCGGCGAGGCGCGGCTCGGCGTTTCACGACGAGATCGAGTACAGCGGTGGCCGGTTTCGCCATCTGACCAACCGCGCGGGCGGCCTCACCGGGGGCGTCACCAATGGGGAGCCGATCGACCTGCGGGTGGCCATCAAGCCCATCTCGACGATGAAGAAGCCGATGCGTTCGGTCGACCTGAAGAGCAAGGAGAAGGTCGAGGCCCACTACGAGCGAAGCGACGTCTGCGTCGTCCCCGCTGCCGGTGTGATCGGTGAGGCGGTCGTGGCCCTGACGCTGGCCGACGCGTTTCTCGAGAAGTTCGGCGGCGACTCGATGGCCGAGGTGGAGCGCAACCATCGCGGCTTCATCGAATCGATCGATCGATAGGCCGAGCCACGACGCTTTCGCGATGACGCCTGACTGATCCCGCACGCTAACTTGACTCCTCGTGGGAGGCAAGGTGGTGACGATGGCCGAGGCCGTCGAGCGGTTCGTTCCCGACGGCGCGTCCGTCGCGCTGGGCACGGCGCTCGAGCCGTTGATTCCCTTCGCGGCGGGGCACGAGATGATCCGTCAGGGCCGTCGCGACCTCGAGCTGGTCGGGCCGATCTCGGATGCGCTGTTCGATCAACTGATCGGCGCAGGGTGCGTGCGCCAGGTCACGGCGGCATGGGTGGGCAACGTCTCGGAGGGTCTCGGGCACTGTTACCGCCGCGCCGCCGAGCATGGGGTGCCGGGGCCGCTCGTGATCCACGACCACACGAACTTTTCGATTGCGCTCGCCCTGTGGGCCGCGGCGTGGAACGCGCCCTACATCCCGTCGCGGACGCCGCTCGGCAGCCACATCCTCAACACCAACCCAGGCCTCACGGTGGACGGCGACGTCGTGCGTGTTCGAGCCGTCCGGCCCGACGTCGCGATAGTGCATGTGCAGCGCTGTGATGCGGAGGGACACGCGCACGCTTGGGGACCTCTGGGCATCACCGAAGAGGCGGGGCTCGCGGCCTCGAACGTGATCATCACGTGTGAGGACCTCGTCGAGACGGCAGCTCTGCTCCGGCATCCGAACCGGATCCTGTATCCCGAAACCAAAGTCGCTGCCGTCGTGCACGAACCCGGAGGTGCGCATCCTTCGCCGGTGCAGGGCTACTTCAACCGCGACCATGGCTTCTATCGCGAATACGCCACGGCGTCGCGTACCCGAGAAGGTTTCGATGCCTGGCTTCGGCGGTGGGTGCTCGACATTCCCGACCGATCGGAGTATCTCGCCCGGATCGAGCTCGAGGCGCTGCGCACGACCGATGACTGAGACGCCCTACACCCGGCAGGAGCTGATGGTCGCGGTCGCGTCGCGTGAGATCCACGACGGCGACCTCGTGTTCGTCGGCATGCGCCTGCCGATCCTCGCCTATGCGGTGGCCCGCAACTCGCATGCGCCGAACGCCCGTGGGCTGTTCGAGGTCGGCCTGATGCGCGACCAGCCGGCGGCGGGTTTCCTGGGCACGATGGGCGACCCGCCGAACGTCACCGGCGCGCTCTGGGCGACGCGCATGTCCAACGTGATGGCCCTGATGGCGCAGGGGCTCGTCGACCTCGGCTTCATTGGAGGAGCGGAGGTAGACCGGTTCGGGAACCTCAACACCTCATACATCGGCGACCCGGCGCGGCCGACCGTGAAGCTGCCGGGGAGCGGGGGAGGCGCCGACATCGCGATCCTCAGCCGGCGCTGGGTCACCCTGATGACACACGAGCGCCGGCGTTTGGTGGACCACGTCTCGTTCATCACGTCGCCAGGCTTTGGTGATGGCTCGCCGGGCTGGCGCCGGACTCACGGCCTTCTCGGAGGCGGTCCCGCCGCCATCATCACCACGTTTTGCGTGCTGCGGTTTCCCGTGGGCGGCGGCGAGGCGTATCTCGCGTCGGTCCATCCCGGGCAATCAGTCGATGCAGTGAAAAAAGAGACCGGCTGGGACCTGAAAGTCGCCGCTGATGTAACGGAAACGTCAGCGCCGACCGCCGAAGAGCTCGCCGCGATTCGTAGATTCGACCCTCAAGGCTTCTGGACGGTTACAAAAGGCTGACTCCGCGGCGCCGAGGCGATGACAGCGAAAGGCCACGTCCCGTGCTGGAACGGGATTCACCGACGCAAGTAGCGCTCTCTGGCCTTGTTGGCCACCGCGATCTGCTTCCATTTGCGGCGCTCGTCCTGACGGAGGCGAGCGTCGCTCCGCGCCGCGATCGAGCGCAGCTCTCGCTGCAGCTTGCGGTAGCTGTCGAGCCGGCCCTGGTCGAGTGAGCCGTGAAGCAGCGCGTCCTTGATCGCGCAGCCGGGCTCCGTCCGGTGCTCGCAATCCGGAAAGCGGCACCGCAGCGCGAGCTGCGCGATGTCGTCGAAGAGGCCGTCCAGCGCCTCCTCGCCCTCCCAGAGCTGGGCCTCGCGCAGGCCGGGCGTGTCGATGATCATGCCGCCGGAGGGAAGCTGGACCAGTTGGCGGTGACTGGTCATGTGGCGTCCTTCGCCAGTTCCCTCGTGGATGGTGCG
>DATEHC010000084.1:0-36405 GCA_035279785.1 Candidatus Dormiibacterota bacterium | reverse complement strand
CGCTGAGCTCCGGCATGCGGAGGTCGAGCCCTTCGGTCGGGCCGTCGAAGACGACTGGTCTCCCCATCGCCCAGATGACAAGACCGAGCCCGAGGCCGAAGGCGATGAAGAACAGCGCGAACTTCCTGGCGGTGCGATCCGCGATGAAATGTGTGATGAACAGCCACGCGGCCGCCATCAGGGCGAACGCGGCCGCGACTCGCGCGAGGTGGAAGACGACGATGAGCGGCAGGTGCGCGACGGCCGCGACGTGGCCCAGGAAGATCCAGAAGAGGAAGAGATAGGCGGTCGGGGCCGGTTCGGTCGTGTAGCGGTTCTGCCAGGCCCACGAGCCCTCCCAGCCCTCGCGCATCTTCGCGATGTAGGTCGTCGCGTCGTCCCAGAGGTAGAAGAAGCCTACGAAGACATGCCCTGACGGCTGGACCGCGTAGGCGTACAGGTACGGGATCGCGGTGACCGCCGCGAGCACGAGCCCGAGCAGGAGCGGCAGACGCCAGTCCGACAGCCCCACCCGGACCGCTTGGCGGTCCGACGTCCCCACTGCGTGGGAAGGAGGGGGCACATCAACCCGTTCCAGCGTTTTCATCGGGACACGCTCAGTCGAAGAACCGTCCACAGCGCGCGGCTGATCTCTCCCTGCGAAACCTTTGAAGCTCCGGCGATCCGGTCCTCAAAGCGGATCGGCACCTCGACCACCGGGTAGCCGAGCCGCACCGTCCGGTGCACCATCTCGATCTGAAACGAGTAACCCTGCGAGACGATGTCGTCGAGCTTGATGCCGGCAAGAAGGTCGCGCGTGTAACAGCGGAAGCCCGAGGTGCAGTCACGCACATTCAGGCGCAGCAGCGTGCGGCAGTAGACGTTCGCGGCCTGGGAAAGCAGCAGGCGGTGGAAGGGCCACCCCACGATCTCGCCACCGCGCATGTAGCGCGAGCCGACCGCGAGCCCGCCGCTCCCGCGCGCCGCGTCGACGATCGCGTCCAGGTCGGCGGGGCGATGCGAGCCGTCGGCGTCCATCTCCACGAACAGCCGGGTGCCGTCCTTCAGCCCGATCCGGAACGCGTCCACATAGGCGCTTCCGAGGCCGAGCTTGCGCTCGCGGTGCAGCACCCGCACGCCGGGGTCGGCAGCCGCCAGCTGATCGGCCAGCTCTCCGGTGCCGTCGGGCGAAGCGTCGTCGACGATGAGGACGTCGTGCCCGAGGTGGCGCACGCCGGTGACGACGCGCTCCAGGTTCTCGCGCTCGTTGAAGGTGGGCATTACGACCAGCGCTTCGGTCGGCGGCGACTTGCGCTCGGTGAGCCTCCGCTCGCTCATACGGCGAACCGCAGCCGGATCACGTGCCTGAGCATGTCGAGCGAGCTGCGCAGGGGGCTCACCTTGGTCGGGGCAGAGTTGCGCCAGACCACTGGAACCTCCGCGATCTTGACGCCTTGCTTGCGCGCGCGGAACAGCACTTCCGGGTCGTAGCCGAAGCCATCCGTGATCAGGTCCGCGAAAACACGATGCGCGACATCGCCGCGAAAAAGCTTGAAACCACACTGCGTATCCCAGATCCCGGGGAGCAGCACCGCCTGGACGATGAGGTTGAAGCCCTTCCCCATCAGGACGCGGTAGAAGGGCTGCGACACCTCGACCCGCGAGCCGCGTAGGGCGCGCGAAGCGATGGCGATGCCCGCGCCGGCGTCGAGTGCCGCCTGTAGCCGTGGCAGCTCCTCGATCGGAGTCGACAGGTCCGCGTCGGTGGCCAGGATCTCCTCGCCTCTGGCCGCCATCACGCCGACGGCGAGCGCCCTCCCCTTACCGCGATTGTGCGGGAGCAGCTCGATCTTCACGCTCTGGTTGCGGCTGGCCGCCGCATTCATGACCGCGCGGGTGCCGTCCGCGCTGCCGTCGTCGACGAGGATCAGCTCGTAGGCCGTCTTCTTGTCCTCGAGGTATCGCTCGATGAGCTCGATGGTGCGCGGCAGCCGGAGCTCCTCGTTGTAGCAAGGGACGACCACTGAAAGCACGGGGCGAAAGGTTACTTCGGCGAACGAAGAACCTTGAGCGCGTAAACGGGCAGCACGGTCATTCGCCGAAAGCGCCACGGCTCCTGGCCGAGCCTGTAGAGCCACTCGAAGCCGGCTCCCCGCATCCACGCCGGCGCCCGGCGCACGCGGCCGGTCAGGTAGTCGAAAGCGCCGCCCACGCCGATGGCCACCGAAACCCCGAGCCGGCTCCGGAGGCGGTCGATCCACAGCTCCTGCGCCGGCGCGCCGTAGGCGACGAGGAGGACGTCGGTGTTGTGGTCGCCGATGCGCCGGAGCGACTCCTCTTCTTCGGACGGGTTTCCCGCATGCGCCTCGACCCGCAGCGCGGGATTCTCCGCGCGCAGCCGCGATGCCAGGCTGTCTGCGACGCCCGGCCGCGCCCCGAGCAAGAAGAGCCTGAATCCTCGCCTCGCGCACATCGCCGCCAGCGGCCCGACCAGATCCGTGCCGGCGACCGGCTGCTGGATGGCACAGCCCTGGCGGCGCGCGGCCCACACCACGCCTGTGCCGTCCGCCAGGCACAGATCCGCGGACTCGAGGACTCGCGCGAACTCCAGGTCCTTCTGCGCGCGCATCACGAACTCGGGATTGACCGTCGCGACCTGGTGAAGAGCGCCCGTCCCGACAAAGCTCTCTATCCGGTCCAGGGTTTCCTTCGTGTCCAGGCAGTCGACCCTGACGCCGAGGATCCGAACCTTAGTCCCCACGAAATCGGAGGCTTCGCCTGGATTTCGTGGGGGCCCCTAAGACGGTCAAGCGCTCAGGAGGGCTCGACGTCGAGGCTCGAGACGGTCACCGTCGGCATCGAAGGACCGAGGCTGGCAATGAAGTCGTGCATCGACTCTCCCCCACCCACACGAACGCGTCCCCACAGGTAGCGGTCCGCACGGCTGTGCATCATCGAACCATCTTCGATCACCGCCGTGTCGTAGCCGAACTGGCCGAGAAGCTGGATCGTCTGCGCGCTGTGGCGGCCCGACGGATAGGCGAAGTCGACCACCGGGTGGCCGAGCAACGCCTCCAGCCAGCGTTTCGACTGGGCGAGTTGATACGTCGCCGTCCCCCAGCTGGCGTGCTGCATGTCCGCGTGATCGACGGTGTGGGATGCGATCTCGATGCCCGCGCGATCCATCTGCAGCACTTGCTGGCGGGTCACGTAGCGGTCGCGGTCGACGAAGCCGCTGACGACGTAGGCGACCGCGGCAAAACCGTGCGCCTGGAGGATCGGAAACGCGGTCGTGTACAGGTCCGCGTAGCCGTCGTCAAGGGTGATCACCACCGGCCTCGAAGGGAGCGGTGAGCGGCCGGCGAAGTAAGCCCGCACCTGGTCGAAGGTCACCGGGTGGTAGCGGTTCGCCAGCAGCCAGTCCATCTGTTCCTGGAAGTCCTGCGGCGATACGGACAGGCGGAAGCCGAGCATGTCCGTCCTCATCGACGGCGGGGTCCGGACGTAGTGGTACATGAGGATGGGTAGCCGGATCGTGCTCGCGCCGACCGGCACCACCTCGTGGCGCTTGTAGAAGTACTCGCGGCCGTCCGAACCCTGGGCGGTGAGAACGGGCGCGGCCTGCAGCGCCGTGGCGGCAACGATGGATGCGGCGGGCGCCGTCGAGTCCTGAGCCTGGAGAAGGAAGCCGATGCTCACAGCCAGCAGCGTTGCCATAACGACGCGGGCGGCAACGACCTTCACGGCCGTTAGCTTAAGGTCGGACAAAAGGTGAGGGAAGGGGCGCTTCGAACCATTGCCGTGGATGTCAACCCGGCGACCCGCGAGGTGGTTACGGGGACGGAGAGATACACGCGCGAGGTGTGCGCGCGACTGCCCAGAGCCGCCCCCGAGCTGCGCTGGCGCTTCTTCGCACGGCGGCCCAAAGAAGATGTCGGCGTGGACGTCATGGTGGTGCCGTTTCCACGACTCTGGTCGCAGGTACGGCTGCCCATCGCGCTGGCGGGCGAGCGCCCCGACCTGCTGTTCGTGCCGGGACACGTCATCCCATTCGCCTGGCCCGGCAGGGTGCTCACCGTCGTCCACGACCTTGCGTTCGAGCGACACCCCGAGGCGTACGGCATCGCGGACCGCACGTATCTGCGAACGACCACGCGGTGGGCAGCCGCGCGATGCCGCCTCCTGATCACCGTGTCCGAGTCGACCAAGGACGACCTGGTCGAGCTGTACGGCGTCAAGCCCGAGCGGGTACGCGTGGTGCCCCTCGGCATCAGCCCTCCATCGGTCACTCCGGCGCCAGTCTCGCGCCTCCAGGAGCTCGGAATCAATGAGCCTTTCGTCCTACAGGTCGGCCGCGTCGAGAAGCGCAAGAACCAGGCCGCCGCGCTCGCGGCCGTCGAGAAGCTGGAAGGCGTGACGCTCGTCGTCGCCGGCCCCGAGATGGACAGCGGGCTGTCCGATCGGCTGCGGAACTCGACCCAGGTCCGGGTGCTCGGCCGCGTCTCGCAGCCTGTGCTGGAGCTTCTCTACAAACGTGCCGCGGCGGTGGTGGTGCCGAGCCTCTACGAAGGGTTCGGCCTTCCCGTCCTCGAGGCGATGGTCCGCGGCAAGGTCGTCGTTGCGGCTCGTGCGTCGTCGCTGCCCGAGGTTGGCGGCGAGGCCGTCGTCTATTTCGACCCGTCGGCGACGCCCGACCAGCTGGCGAGCATCCTGGACGCCGCAATGACCGATCAGGCGCTCCGCACCGACCTCGCCAAGCTCGCCCGCGCCCGCGCCCGTAAGTTCACCTGGGACGCCACCGCGATCGGCGTCGCCGCGGTTATCAAAGAGCTCGTTTTTTAGCGGGGGAGCATGCCCCCGTGCGGCGGCACTGGCAGAGCCAGCTGCCGCCGCGCCCCCCTAGGTGACGGCTTCGTCGAGGGCGCGCCAGGTCAGGCTGCCGGCGCGGTCCCAGCTGAACTGCGCGGCTCGGAGGATTCCCTTGTGTCGCAGGTCGGCGGCAAGCTCGGTGTCGTCGAGGACGCGCTCGAGGGCTTTGCGCCAAGCCTCGGCATCTCCGGCAGGAACGACCAGCCCGGCGTCCTGGACCAGCTCCGGCAGGCTCGAGGTGTCAGAGACCACGACCGGTGTGCCGCAAGCCATCGCCTCCAGGGGCGGGAGGCCGAACCCTTCATACCAAGCCGGGTGGGCGAGAACCCGTGCGAGGTTGTAGTACGCCGGCAGCTCGTCGGGCTCGACGGACTCGCGGTGGTGCAGCCGCGGCCCGAGGCGCTCCATCTTCTCCTTGATCGCCTCGTAGCGCCAACCCCACGAGCCGACGATGACCAGGTCGGGCCGGTCGCGCATCAGCACCCAGGCGTCGAGCAGGGTTTCGAGGTTCTTGCGCGGCTCGACCGTGCTGACGAAGAGGATGAAGCGCTCGGGCAGCGCCAGCCGTGCGCGGGCTTCGGTCCTTTCCTCGGCGCTCATCGGCCGGAGCTTGGGCGAGACGCCGTGGGGCACAACGTGGATCCTGCTTCGATCCAGCCCGAAGAATTCCTGGATGTCGCGAGCCGTCGACTCGGACACCGCAATGAGGACACGCGCGCGCAGCACCGACCGGGGCACCACGATTCTCGTGCTCAGAGGCTGGCGGGCCGGAAACCAGCGCGGGTTGCGGTAGATCGCGAGGTCGTGCACAGTGATCGCGGACGGCGTGCCGATCCGGCCCAGCGGCAGCGCGCCGGCCGGTCCGAAGTACACGTCCGGCTTCATGCGCCGGATCTCCGCGGGCCACTGCAGGTGCCGGCCGATGAACCTGGTTTGCGGCGCAAGCCGGTAGTCCGTGTTCGGCGCGTAGGCCACCGCGCGTCGCGGGCCGAAGACGATGAGGTGGCTGTCCGGGCGCTGCACCGCCATGACCCGCAGGATCTGCGACGTATAGACGCCGACCCCGGCGCGCGGGCGCTCGAGGCCCGATCCGTCGACGACGACGTCGAGGTGAGTTAGCGAAGGTACGACTGGTTTCGTTTCAGGACTTCGAAGTTTTCGAGCGCGAGCCCGGTTCCGCGCACGACGGAGGTTTGCGGCTCCTCGGCTATAACGGCCGGCACGCCCGTATGCATCGAGATGTAGCGGTCGAGCCCGCGCAGCTGAGCGCCGCCGCCTGACAGCACGATCCCGCGGTCGAAGATGTCGGCGGCGAGCTCGGGCGGCGTCTCCTCGAGCACGTCGCGAATCGCGCCGACGATCAGCCGCAGCGGCTCCTGGACGGCCTCGGCGAGGTCGTTGGAGGAGACGCGCACGTTCTTGGGCAGGCCGGTGACGATGTCTCGACCGCGCACGTCGGTGAACAGCGGCTCCTTCATCGATACCGCCGACCCCGCGGCGATCTTCGCCTCCTCGGCCATGCGCTCACCGATGAGGAGGTTGTGCCGGCGCTTGAGATAGGACGCGATGGCGTCGTCGAAGCGGTTGCCGCCAACGCGGATCGAGTGCGCCACCACCATGCCGGACAGCGAGATCACGGCAACCTCGGTGGTACCCCCGCCGATATCGCACACGGCGTTTCCGCGCGGTTCGGCGATCGGCAATCCCGCGCCGATGGCCGCGGCAAGCGGCTCGTCGATCAACCACGCCTGGCGCGCGCCGGCAGAGATCGCCGCCTCGGTCACCGCGCGACGTTCGACCGACGTCACGCCCGAGGGAACGCACACCATGATCTCGGGCTTGAACAGCCGCTGCCGGCCCTGCACCTTCCCGATGAGGTGGTGGAGCATGCCCTCGGTGACCACGAAGTCGGCGATGACGCCCTCGCGCATCGGCCGCACGACCTGGATCGCCTCAGGAGCGCGCCCGACCATTTCGAATGCCTGCTGCCCGATGGCGAGGATGCGAGTCCCGTCGCGGTTGACGGCGACGAGCGACGGTTCGTTGACGACGATGCCCTCGCCCTTGACGTAGATCAGCACCGTCGAGGTGCCGAGGTCGATGCCGATCTTTTTGGACAGAAGGGTCATTCGTAAGTGAAGTTCAAGCTCGATGGATCCGACCCGACACCGACGCTCTTGATCCGCGCGCCGACCGACGCGAGCTTGCCGACCATGTCCTCGTAGCCGCGCTCGACGTGCCAGGCGTTGCGAAGCACAGTGTCGCCTTCGGCGCAAAGGCCGGCGATGACAAGGGCGGCGCCGGAGCGGATGTCGGGGATGCCCACCTCTGTGCCGTGGAGCCTGCACGGGCCATGGACGATCGCGTGCAGGCGACCCTCGACCGTGATCCCGGCGCCCATCTTCGCAAGCTCGCGCACGTGCTGGAACCGGTTCTCGTGCACGTACTCGGAGATGACGCTCTGACCATCGGCCTGCGTCATGAGCGCCATGTACTGCGCCTGCAGGTCGGTCGGGAAACCGGGATAGGTCCACGTCGACGTGTCGATCGGCCTCAGCGCTGTCTTGGGATCGCGCGCCACGCGAAACCAGGTGTCGCCCGTTTCGACATGCACACCTGCCTGCTCGAGCTTGAGAAGCGGGACCAGCAGGTCTTCCGCTTGCGTGCACTCGATGCGGAGGTCACCGCCCGCCGCCGCGGCCGCGATCGCGTACGTCCCGGCTTCGAGGTAGTCCGGCACCACCGTGTGCTCGGCCCCGCGCAGCTCCCGGCTGCCCTCGACGATCAAGCGCTCGGTGCCGATGCCCTTGATGCGCGCGCCCATCTTGGTGAGCAGCCTGCAGAGGTCCTGCACGTGCGGCTCGCGCGCGGCGTTGAAGATCTCGGTGCGGCCATGGGCCTTCACCGCGGCCAGGAGGATGTTCTCCGTCCCGGTCACGGTCGGGAGGTCGAAAACGATCCGGTCGCCGTGCAATCGGTTGGCGGACGCGACGATCTCGTGCTGCGTCTCGTTGATCACGGCCCCCATCTGGCGCAGTCCGCGCAGGTGCTGCTCGACGCGCCGGGCGCCGATGTCGTCGCCGCCTGGTCGCGGCACGCGCGCCTTGCCGAACCTCGCCAGCAGCGCTCCCAGCAGCACGATGGTCGCCCGCATGCGGCCGCCGAGCTCGTCCGGCACGTCGCTGCGCACGGCCCCGCCGGTGTCCAGAAGCACGGTGCCGTCGCCCTCAGATCGGCCGCCGAGCTCGCCGATGATCTCGGCCATCACGGTCGTGTCGGTCACCCGCGGCACGTTGTGCAGCGTCAGGCGCTCGGGCGTGAGCAGCGCCGCGGCCATCTCGGGAAGGGCCGCGTTCTTGGAGCCGCTCACGCATATGCGGCCCCGCAACTCGGCGCCTCCGGTGATCCGGAGCGCCCTATCCCTCGCAGTCATCGGGCTGAGGTTACTAGCCGCGCCTTGCGCGCGCCAGGCGAAGTCTTGCCTCGGCCATCGCCAGCGCGTTCTGGAACTCGACCTCCTCGGCCGCCGTCAGGGTTCCGGTGAGCCTCTCCTGCGCCCGGCGCCGCGCCTCCTCGGCACGCTCGACCGAGATCTCGTCCGCGTGCTCGGCGACGTCCGCGAGTACTGTCACGCGTTCCGGAAGGACTTCGAGGAATCCGCCGCCCACGAAGAGAACCGTCTCCTCGCCACCATAGGTCTCCTGGATCCGGAGCGGGCCCGGCTTGAGGATCGTCATCAACGGAGCGTGGCGCGCGAGCACACCGAGCTCACCATCCGCCCCGGTCGCGATCATGAACTCGACCTCGCCTTCGAAAAGGCTGCGCTCGACGCTCACGACGCGGAGGGGGTACTTCATCGCTGGGACTTCATCTTCTCGCCCTGCTCGCGGGCCTCATCGATCGTTCCGACCATGTAAAACGCCTGCTCGGGCAGGTCGTCGTGCTTGCCTTCGAGGATCTCCTTGAACCCGCGAACCGTCTCGTCACGCGAGACGTACTTGCCCTCGCGGCCGGTGAATCGCTGGGCGACGTTGAAGGGCTGCGACAGGAATCGCTGGACCTTCCGAGCCCGTGACACCGCCTGCTTGTCGTCCTCCGACAGCTCCTCGATTCCGAGGATGGCGATGATGTCCTGCAGGTCCTTGTAGCGCTGCATGATCTTCTTGACCCCGTTGGCTGCGTCGTAGTGCTCCTGGCCGACGATGCCCGGTTCCACAAACCGGCTGGAAGAGCCGAGCGGGTCGACCGCGGGATAGATTCCGATCTCGACGAGCGACCGCTCCAGCCGCAGCGTGGCGCCGAGGTGGGCGAACACCGTCTGGATGGCGGGGTCGGTGTAGTCGTCGGCGGGCACGTATACGGCCTGCACCGACGTGATCGAGCCCCTGCGCGTCGACGTGATCCGCTCCTGCAGCTCCCCCATCTCGGAGGCGAGGGTCGGCTGGTAGCCGACGGCGGACGGCATTCGCCCGAGGAGGGCTGAGACCTCTGCGCCTGCGAGCAGGTAACGAAAGATGTTGTCGACGAACAGCAGCACGTCGGCGCCTTCCTCGTCACGGAAGTACTCGGCCATGGTCAGGCCAGTAAGGCCGACTCGTGCACGAGCGCCCGGCGGCTCGTTCATCTGGCCGAACACCATCGCGGTCTGGGGAAGCACGCCGGCATCGCCCATCTCAACGTAGAAGTCGTTGCCCTCGCGCGTCCGTTCCCCCACTCCAGCGAACACCGAGCGTCCCTTGTGCGCGTACGCGATGTTGCGGATGAGCTCCTGCACGATGACCGTCTTGCCGGTGCCGGCCCCTCCGAACAGACCGATCTTCGAGCCCTTGGCAAACGTGCAGATGAGGTCGACGACCTTGATCCCGGTCTCGAGGATCTCGATCTTCGCCTCCTGCTCCTCGAGAGCCGGCGCGGGGCGGTGAATCGGCCAGCGCAACGTGCCCTCCGGAGTCGGCTCGTCGTCGATGGCCTCGCCGACGACGTTGAACAGGCGGCCCAGCGTCTCGACGCCGACGGGCACCGAGATAGGCGATCCCGTGGCGGTGACCGCATCTCCCCTACGCATGCCGTCCGTGGAGTCCATCGCGATCGTGCGCACGACGTTGTCGCCGATGTCCGACTGGACCTCGAGCACCACGCGGCGCTTTTCGACCATGGCGTACAGCGCCTCGAAGAGCTCCGGGGCTTCGCGGGGCTCGAACTGGACGTCGACGACGGCGCCGATGACCTCGACGATTCTTCCCTGCCGTGACGTCTTCTCCGTCGTCGCCGGCTTGGCTTTGGTTTTCGTTTTCGCCATCCGATCTCCTTCTTTTGGTGCTCCGCGGCGCCTAGCTGGAGCCGCTGACCGCTTCAGCGCCGCTGACGATGTCCATCAACTCAGTCGTGATTCCTTCCTGTCGAACCTTGTTGGCGAAAAGGGTCAACGCGAGGATGAGATCACCCGCCGCGTTGGTTGCGTTCTGCATCGCGATCATCTTGGCCGAGTATTCGCTGGCCTTGTTTTCGAGCACGGCCTGGAAGACCTGCGTCTCGACGTAGCGGGGCAGCAGCCCGTCGAGAACCGACTCAGGGTCAGGCTCGTAGATGTAGTCGGCTCGAGGACCCTCCTGCGCAGCCTCACGGCGCGGGATCTCGGCCGGAACCAGGACCGTGATCGTCGGCTCCTGTTTCAAGGTCGAGATCCACTTGGCATAGCAGAGGAGAACCGCATCCGTGTTGCCGCGGGCATATTCCTCCAGAGCAACGGTCACAGCCGGAAGCACCTGGGCCACGGTCGGCCGGTCCGGCAGGCTGCTCACCTCGGCGATGACATCGCGGCGGTACCTCAGCAGAAAGTCACGGCCCTTCCGGCCGAGCGTCACGTAGCGCGGGTCGTCGGGGTAGTTCTCCTGCATGTAGCGGGTCGCGGCGCGGATGTTGTTGACGTTGATCGCGCCCGCGAGCCCCTTGTCGGTGGTGACCAGGATCATCACGGCGCGTTTGCCATCGCGCCGCACGAGGAACGGGTGCTTGTACTCCGTCGCCCTCTCGCTGACGGTCTGCAGGACCTCGATCATCTTGTCCGCGTAAGGCCGCGTCGCCTGCACCGCAGCCTGCGCCTTGCGCAACCGCGTCGCGGCCACAACCTGCATCGCCTTGGTGATCTTCTGCGTGTTCTTGATCGAGTCGATGCGCCGGACGATGTCTCGGTAAGAGGGCATCTAGGAGGCTTTCGCCGCGCCCGGTGAGGCTGGGTCCGCCTGCTCCGAGTATCCCTCGACACCGAACTGATGGTTGAAGGTCGAGACGGCGGCATTCAGGCGCGCGAACAGGTCGTCGTCGAGTGCCTTCTTCTTGTCGATCTCCTCGAGGACGCCAGGGCGATCGCTCTTCAGGAAGCGCACGAAGCCCGCCTCCCACTCCCGTACACGAGCCACAGGCACCTTGTCGAGATGTCCCTGGGTTCCGGCGTAGATCACAGCCACCTGCTCCGAAAGCGGAACCGGCTGGTACTTGTCCTGCTTGAGCAGCTCGGTGAGTCGAGCTCCCCGCTCGAGCTGATTGCGGCTGGCGCTGTCGAGGTCAGACGCGAACTGGGCGAAAGCGGCCAGGTCCCGATACTGCGCGAGGTCGAGGCGCAGCTTGCCCGCGACCTGTCGCATCGCCTTCGTCTGCGCGTCGCCACCCACCCGCGACACGGAGATGCCGACGTTGAGCGCGGGGCGCTGGCCGGCGTTGAACAGGTCGGCCTGGAGGTAGATCTGGCCGTCCGTGATCGAGATGACGTTGGTCGGGATGTACGCGGAGACGTCGTTCGCCTGCGTCTCGATGACGGGCAACGCGGTCAGGGATCCACCGCCGCGCGACTCGTTGAGCTTGGCCGCGCGCTCGAGCAGGCGCGAGTGGAGGTAGAAGACGTCGCCGGGGTAAGCCTCCCGGCCCGGCGGGCGGCGGAGCGTTGCCGACAGCTGGCGGTAGGCCCAAGCCTGCTTGGTCAGGTCGTCGTAGCAGCACAGGACTTCCTTGCCCTGCTCCATGAAGTACTCCCCCATGGCGGTCCCCGCGTACGGCGCGATGTACTGCAGCGACGCCGGGTCGGCCGCCGAGGCCGCGACGATGATCGAGTACTCCATCGCGCCCGCCTCTTCGAGCGTGGCGGCGACCCGGGCGATGGCGGCCGCGTTCTGGCCGATCGCGACGTAGATGCAGAAGAGGTCCTTCCCTTTCTGGTTGATGATGGTGTCGAGCAGCACCGTGGTCTTGCCGGTGAAGCGGTCCCCGATGATCAGCTCGCGCTGGCCACGGCCGATGGGGATCATCGTGTCGATGGCCTTGATGCCGGTCTGGACGGGGCTGTCGACGCGCTTGCGCGTGATGACCCCTGGCGCGATCTTCTCCAGCGGAAGGGTCTTGCTGGTCTTGATGGGCCCCTTGCCGTCGAGCGCCACGCCCAGCGGGTTGACCACGCGGCCGAGCAGCTCGTCGCCGACCGGCACCTCGAGCAGGCGGCCGGTGGTCCGGACCTCGTCGCCTTCGTGCAGGTGGCCGAATTCGCCGAGGATGACGGACCGCACCTGGTCCTCCTCGAGGTTGAGCGCCAGCCCGAACGTGTCATGCGGAAACTCGAGGAGCTCACCAGCCATGGCGTTCTGTAGGCCGTAGATCTGCGCGATGCCGTCCCCGACGGCGACGATCCGGCCCACGTCGGCCGAGACGAGTCTCGCGTCGAAGTCCTTGAGCCGTTCTTTGATTACGTCGGAAATCTCTTTGGTGCTGATGCTCACTCGATAACTCCTAGTTCATCACCAGACGCCGCCGCAGCTGCTCCAGCCGCGTGGCGACGGTCGCATCGATGACGTGGTCGCCGAACTGAAGCCGCAGCCCGCCGAGAATCTTCGGATCGACGACGACGTTGAGGCGCACGTCCTTGTTCAGGCGCTCGGACAGATCCCGGCGGATGTCTTCGCGGGCATCCCGCGAGAGCTCCACCGCGGTGGTGGCGACAGCGCGCACCCGGCCGGCCGCGTCGTCGCTAAGCCGCTCGAACTCTTCCTCGATCGCGGCGGCCTCGCTCACTCGGCCTGACTCGATGAGGAGCCGCGCGAGGTTGGTCGCCTCGTTGTCGAGTGATCGCGTGCCGGTGATCAGCCCTTCACGCGATGCGGTGGCGATCGTCGGATTGCTCAGTATCGCGGCCACCTCTTCGTCGGAGAAGAGCTCGCTGATCCGCGCGAGCCGCTTGCTCCACTCTTCGATGTCGCCGTCCTGCTGGGCGACCTCGAAGATGGCCCTGGCGTAGCGTCTAGCGGCGGCTGTCGCCACTCGCGACCTCCTCGATGGCTCTTTCGATCAGCTGGTGGTGCTTGCGGTCGTCGAGGGTCTCCCCGATGACTTTTTCGGTGGCCGAGACCACGAGTCCCGCGACCTCTTCGCGGACTGTGCGCACCGCTCGGTCCCGCTCGGCCTCGATCTCCTGCCGCGCCGCTTCGACGATGCGCTTGGCCTCGGCTTCCGCCTTGTCGCGACGCTCCTGGCGCAGCTGCTCGGCAGATTTGTTGGCGCTTTCGATAACGCCCTGGGCGGTCTTGCGCGCGTCGTCGAGCTTCTCTTGTGCCTCTTTCATGCGCGCTTCGGCTTCGGCACGCGCCTCTTCCGCTTCCTTCAATTGCTGCGCTACCGCTCGCTGCCGCGCCTCGGCGAGCCGGACGACCTCCGGGTAAACGAATCGCGCGAGCACCGCCAGCATGACCAGGAACGTGACGATCTCGACGATCACCGTCCCATTGATGTCGATCACGCCGGCTTCGCCCGCGAGGAAGAGCATTACTTCACCTGGCCGAGGAAGACGAACCCGAACGCGAGGTTGATGAAGTACATCGCTTCCACCAGACCGACGATCGTGAACAGCCAGGGGATCATCCGTCCCTGCGCTTCCGGCTGCCGGGCGACGCCCGAGATGAACGCGTTGCCGGCGAGACCGTCGCCGAAGGCAGCGCCGATGGCGCCCAGGCCCATCAGCAGGCCAAACCCGATGAGGGCCCCCGCAAGCTCGATTCCGTGATCCGTCATTTACCCCTCCTTAATGGGCGTGTTCGTGTTCGAGCCCTTCTCGGGCCATTCCGAAATAGATGACCGTGAGCAGCATGAAGATGAACGCCTGGATGAATCCGATGAAGAGGACGTCGAACGCTTTCCAGACCCCCAGCAGGATCGAGCTGATGACCGTGTGCGGCACCGGTCCCAGCGACTCGAGGTGATAGCCGGCGGAGGCAATCAGGAAGATCATGATCCCGCCCGCGAAGATGTTCCCGAACAACCGGAGCGAAAGCGTCACGGGCTTCACGGCTTCTTCGACGATGTTCAGCGGGATGAACAGGATGCGCACCGGCAGCGGCAGTTCGAACGGCTTGGTGAACCGCCGCAGATAGCCGTACCAACCCTGGACGCGCACGCTGTACCACTGGACCACAAGGAACACGATGAGCCCCATCGCCAGCGTCTGGTTCCAGTCGGCGTTGGCCGCGTGCAGCGACGGGAAAAGGCCGAGCGGGAAGAATTCGATCCAGTTGGCGACGAGGATGTAGAGGAACAGCGTCAAGGCCAGCGGAAGGATGAAGAGCGCGTCCTCGCTGACGTTTTCCCTGACCAGTCCGCGCAGGAGCTCGTAACCCCATTCGAAGATCGCCTGCGCCTTCGTGGGCGTACCCGACTGGAGCTGCGATCGGATCCAGAACGCGATCGCGATCGTGATCACGACCGCGAGCAGGCTCGAGACGACGCTGTTGTAGTTGAACGTGCACCACTGGCCGCAACCGAGACCGAACGTCGGCTGGTTGACGTCGATGTTCATGCGCGTACGCCCTGGCTGAGCCCTTGCCGCACCGCCGAGGCAAACATCACGAGCTGGGCGAGGCCGACGCCGAGCAACACCAGCCATGCCTGCGGTCCGAGCAGGACCGCCACGCCAAACGCGACGGCCGTTAGGAGGATCAGCCGGCCGACGCTGGCAAGCACGAAGGAATTGGTGCGTCCGAGAGTGGCGACGACCAGGCGGCCGTTGGTCGCCCCGATCAACAATCCCGCGGCCAGCGCGATGCCCGATTCGAGGCGTCCGGTTGCCGCGCCGAAGGCAATGCTCGCGGCGGCGATGAGCACGCTCGCCGCCACGCTGCTTCGAAGCATCGTCCCGACCTTCACCGCGTGAACTCCCTGACCTTCACCCAGATGGCGGCACCGCCCGCCACGAGACCAACGAACAGTCCGATGAGCACCAGGACAGGCCCCGTGTGGAACCTGCCATCGAGCGCTGCGCCGATCACGATCGGGATGAGAACCGCGGCGGCAAAGTAGAGGCCGAGCCCTGCCATGTCGGCCCCGGTCGGACCCTGACTCGTTGGGCGCATGCCCGCGCTAAATCCTACCGGGAACCGGAAACGCCGAGAAGGCGGCCGAGCCACGGCGCCGGGATGCGCCACCCGGCGTGCTCGAGAAGGTCCGCCGCCACGGTCGCGACCAGCACGGCGGTCACCGCGATGACGACCGCCAGGATGCGCCCATGGCCGAAAAGGGTCAGCCCGATCGCACCGAGGAGCGCGGTCGCCGAGTAAAAGACGAAGCACGTCTGCCTCTGGTCCAGGCCGAACGACTGCAGGCGATGGTGCAGGTGCATGAGGTCCGGCGTCGCGACCGACGCCTTCTTGCGGCGGCGGCGGACGATCGCCCAGCCGGTGTCCGCAATCGGCACGGCGAGGGCCAGGGCGGGCGCGGCGAGGGCGAACGCGACGGCGACCTTGGCCACGCCAAGGATCGAGATCATGCCGAGCGCGATGCCTAGAAAGTGGGCGCCGGAATCGCCCATGAAGATGCGGGCGGGCGGGAAGTTGAACATGAGGAAGCCGACGCAGCAACCGGCGAGCGCGCCGCTGAGCTTGACGATCTCCACCTGCTTCAGCTCGCCGGCCGCGAGCATGAGGACCACCGCCACGATCGCGGTCACGCCGGCGGCGAGCCCGTCCGCGCCGTCGAGAAAGTTGATCGTGTTCTGCATACCGACCAGCCAGAAGAGGCTGACCGGCGTGACGAGCAGCCCGAGCTGCACGATGTGATTACCA
Source organism: Candidatus Dormiibacterota bacterium (assembly GCA_035279785.1). Taxonomy (GTDB): domain Bacteria; phylum Chloroflexota; class Dormibacteria; order Dormibacterales; family Dormibacteraceae; genus 40CM-4-65-16. The sequence continues at coordinate 20,464 of DATEHC010000084.1, read as the reverse complement.
GGCAGGCTGAAGAACTTGATCTGGATGCCGAAGATGACGACCGCGAGCAGCGCCAGCCCAATCTGCACCGCGAGCTTGACCAGCGGCTGCATCGGCCGGCGGTCGTCAAGGGCCAGAATCGCCACCGCGAGCCCGGACACGATCAGCACGCCCGGCGTCTCGTTGAACCCCGGCGCGAAGATCAGGACCGCGACTGCGAACCCGACGTACATCGCGAGCCCGCCGAGCAGCGGCATCGGTTTCGCGTGGGCGTGACGGCCGCCGGGCTCGGCGATCCACGCGAATCGGCGCGAGAGGTAGATCGAGATAGGGATGACGGCCACGGACACGACGACGGCGGCGACGAATGGCCAGAGGCCGGGCAGAAGGTGAACGGTCAGGCTCGAGAGCGCCTGGTCGCTGAAGAAGTCGGCCACTACGCGCGATAGTCCGGACTATCGACCGGTCCTCGCTGCGCGCATGCGTAGTCAGTCCGGACTATCGCGCTCAATCGAAGGCGTACGGGATCGGGAACTTCCGGCAGAGCTCCAATGCACGCTCGTGAACTGAATCCAGGGTGGCGGGGTCGTCAATGCGCTCGACCAGGTCGGCGATGCAGTCGGCGATCACGACCATCTCGCTTTGCTTCATGCCCCGGGTCGTCACCAGCGGCGTGCCCACGCGCACCCCGCTCGGGTTGAACTTGGATGCGTCGTCGAAGGGGATCGAGTTGCGGTTCAGCGTGATGCCGACGGTATCGGCCATGTCCTGCACCTGCTTGCCGGTCCGCTTCTGCGGCCGCAGGTCGATGAGCATGAGGTGGTTGTCAGTGCCGCCGCTCACGAGACGAAGCCCGCGTCTGGTCAGCTGATCGGCCATCGCCTTCGCGTTGGCGACGACCTGCTTCGCGTAGACCTTGAAATCCGGCTTCAGTGCCTCGCCGAAGCACACCGCCTTGGCGGCGATGGCATGCATGAGCGGTCCGCCCTGCGTGCCTGGAAAGACGGCCGAGTCGATCGCCTTCTGCCAGTCGCTTGTGCACAGGATGATCGCGCCCCATGCTCCGCGCAGCGTCTTCTGCGTGGTGGTGGACGTGATCGCCGCGTGCGGGATGGGTGACGGATACACGCCACCCGCGACAAGCCCCGCGACATGCGCCATGTCCACGAACAGCGTCGCGCCGACCGAGTCCGCGATCTGGCGCATGCGCTTCCAGTCGACGATGCGTGAGTAGGCGGAGAAGCCCGCGAGCAGCATCTTCGGCCGCACCTCTTGCGCCATCGCCTGCACCTGGTCGTAATCGAGGCGTTCCGTCTCGCGGTCGACGCCGTAAGAGTGGATCTCGTAGAGCTTGCCGCTGAAGTTGGCCGGACTCCCGTGCGTCAGGTGACCGCCCGCTGACAGGTCCATGCCCATCACCCTGTCGCCCGCCTTGCACACCGCCATGTACACGGCGGCGTTGGCCTGCGAGCCCGAGTGCGGCTGGACGTTGACGTAATCCGCTCCGAAGAGCCTCGTGGCGCGCTCGACGGCGAGAGTCTCGATCTTGTCGATCACCTCGCCGGTGCCCCCGTAGTAGCGCCTACCCGGGTAGCCCTCCGCGTACTTGTTGGTGAGCAGGGTGCCCAGGGCTTCGAGGATGGCGGGGCTGGTCAGGTTTTCCGACGCGATCAGCTCGAGCGTCTCCGACTGGCGCTTGAACTCTTTGCGGATGAGGTTCGCGACGTCGGGATCGGCCTGGTCCAGGGCGCGAAACGTCATCGTCGTGATCTCGGTCGTCACGAGACGATGTTATCGATCGGCGGCGAAGCTCAGCGCCTCGGCGACTTGCGGGGCTGCGGCGAATCGACGAGCTCGGTCTGGAGCGAGGCTCGACTCGATCTCACGAATGATCGCGGCCGCTTCGTCGACTACCTTGGCCGCGTCCGCCTCGCCGCCCGATGCCGAGCGGGCCCGGCCGAGATCGATGCGCGCGCGCCAGCGCAGGGTCGGATTCTCCAGGCGGTCGCTGATCCGAACCGCCTCCTCCAGCTCTCGAGCCGCGTCCAGAGGCCTCGCCAGCCTCGACAGTGCGTTGCCACGAATCCCGCGCGCGACCGCCTCGTACTTCGGCCTTCGCGACGTGCGGGCCATCTCGATCGCGCGATCGGCCCAGCGAACGGCCTCTTCGAGATCGCGCATCTGCAAGTAGATGTCTGCCCTGAAAGCAGCCATCTTGCTTCCCAGAAACCAACGCTCCCACGCCGGCGTAGTCGTGATGTCCTCCCAGTGATCCTTCCATCTGACTTCCGCGCGGCCCAGGTCACCGGCAAGCGTGTCGGCCTGTATCAAGTCGACGATCGCGTTCATATACGGCATGTGAAACGTCGAGTTCCTGGAGGCGCCCGACAGCGCCTCCTCGCTGCGACGCCTCGCCTCATCGAGGTCGTAGATGTCTCGAAGCGCCAGGCTCGAGTAGTTGAGAAGAACCGTCACCGGACGCCCAAGCTCGCGCCCAAGGGCGATGACACGATCGAAGATCGTCAGCGCCTCCTCATACCGACCCATGTTGGCCAGGGCTACGCCTTCCATGCCCCGGCCGCGCAGCAGCGCCTCGGTGCTGGCGGGGTCGACCGCCAGCTCGCGCACTTTGCGGGACAGTGTCAGCGCACGGTCGTGGCCGCCCGTCCAGTAGTGGAAGTGCGCGAGCAGATTCGTGTGGTCGGCGAGGTCCGCCGGCAGAACCCCGGGTCTCCATGTCTGAAGAGCCCGCTCGCCCAGCTCGACCGCGGCGTCCAGGTCTCCCGCCTCACCACGCATGGCGTGGCCTTGAGCGAGCCGCGCCATTGCGGGCGCGATCATGTCGGCGGCCCCGATGTTCTCAGCCAGGTTGATCGCCTGCTCGGAGGTGGCCAGGGTCTCGGTCGTGCGCTCGGTCCACTGATAAGCACGGGCCAGGCCGACCATCCCTTCCACACGTTCGCGGCCTTCAAGGAGGGGGACGAGGGTCTCCAGCTCGACCGACGCCTCGTCGTAAAGCTCGAACTTGACCATCGCAAGGCCACGCTTCAGACGCACAGTCCTTTTGCCGGCGTCATCGGGGGTGAGCCACTCGGCTCGCGCCAGCAACTCCAACGCCTCGTTGACGGCAAGACCCTCTTCCGCCCGTTCGGCGGCGAGCACCAGGTACTCGATCGCTCGCGACGTGTCGCCGGCTTGCTCCCAGTGATAGGCCAGGAGCCACGCGACCTCGCGCACCTTCTCGCCTGACGCGCTTTCGATGTAGCGGGCGACCGCCCCGTGAGCGGTCTTGCGCTCGGCTCGTGTGATCGTTTCGTAACAGACGTCACGAATGAGGATGTGCTTGAACCGGTACTCGACATCGCCCTGCACGCGGCTCGACGGTTCGCGACGAAGAAAATCGCGCGACTCCAGCTCGTCCAGCACCTGCTCGATCCGCTCGACCTTCCGCACCGCCTGCACCGCGCCGGCCCAGAACACCTTTCCGATCACCGAAGCCGCGAGCAAGGCCTCCCGCTGTGATGGCGGCAGGGCATCCACCCTGGCCGCGATGGCTGCGCGCACGGTGGTCGGGAGGTCGCCGGCCGCATCGCCGCCTTCCCGCAGGCCCGCCGCCAGCTCCTCCAGAAACAGTGGATTCCCGCCCGCGACCTCGACAATGCGGTCGAGCGCGGACGGCGCGATGTCCGGGTCGACAAGGCCACGCGCCATCCGTCCGGAATCCGCGACGGATACCGGATCGAGCGTGATCATCGTGTGCGCCTGAATGCCACCTCCCCATGCGGGGTGTGCATCGAGAAACTCCGGCCTCGCCGTGACCACGAGCACGATCGGCGTGTCTCGGAGGTGAGTCGCGAGGTAGACGATGAGCTCGACCAGCGCCCCATCGGCCCAATGCGCGTCTTCGAAGACGAGGAGCGTCGGCTGCTCGCGACCCAGCTGCTCGACGAACCTGCGGGCGCCGAAAAACAGCACCGGCTTCAGCTCCAGGGGGAGATCGATCCCGAGGCCAAGCATCAGGGACAGGGAACGCAGCGCATCCGGGCGCTCGGCTGCAGGCACCAACCTGGTCACCGCGCCTTCGAGCTTGGTGCGCGCCGCTCGTGGCGGGTCCTGGTCGATGATCCCGGCGATGGACCTCATCTGCTCCGCAAAAGCCACGTAGACATCCTTCGTGTCGTACGGAAGAGAGCGGCCGCGGATCGCCCTCCCTCCGGCTTCAGATACGGCGTTGCCGAGCTCTCGTGTGAGTCGTGACTTCCCGATCCCGGCGGGCCCGGCAACCGTGACGAGCTGGGGACGGTTGTCCGCGACAGCCGTCTCCCAGATCGAGCGCAGCAGGCCGAGCTGGCGATCGCGACCGACCAGCGGACTCAGGCGCGCCCGAGCGTCGCCGGTCGTGCTCTCGGCATCGACCGCCAACCACGTCCTTACCGGGTCGCGCTTGCCCTTTGCGTCGACCGCGGGAGCGGGCTGGTATCGAATGGCGGATCTCGTGGCTCGATACGTGACCTCGCCGACCACCAACGCGCCGGTGGGCGCGGACTGCTGCATCCGGGCTGCCGTGTTGACTACATCGCCCATCGCCAATGCCTCACCACTGGCGAAACCCGCGCCAAGGGCGACGACGGCTTCGCCGGTGTTGACAGCCGCGCGTGCCGCCAGCTGCAGATCCTTTACCGCTTCGAGGGCCCGCAGCCCCGCCCTGACGGCGCGCTCGGGGTCATCGGTGTGCGCGACGGGGGCGCCGAATACCGCCATGACCGCGTCGCCGATGAACTTCTCCACCGTGCCGCCGAAGCGCTCCGCCTGTTCTTTGACCGCGGAGTGGTACTTGTGAAGGAGATCGCGGACGTCTTCGGGGTCGGCCCGGTCCGAGCGCGCGGTGAAATCGACCAGGTCCACGAAAAGGATCGAGACGACCTTGCGCTCTTCCGGCACCTCGCCGAAAGAGTAGGCGACGCTAACCCGTTCTGGGCGGTGGCGGTCCGAGTAGCTCGGGCGTCGGGATCGCGCCCTCGCGCAGCACGTGCGGCTCAGGGCCGGTGAGGTCGAGCACGGTCGACGCCGTGCCCCCGGGCGCCTCGCCTCCGTCGAGCACCGCCATCACTCCGGCCAGGGCGCCGGCCTCCGTCGCGTTCATGGCCGGCTCGTTCCCGTGGTGGTTCGCGCTCGTGGTCATCAGCGGGCCCGCGTGGCGGAGCAGCTCGAGCGCGACGTCGTGCTTCGGGATGCGCACGCCGAGCGTCGTGGCGCCCGGCGCGTGGAGGATCAGCGTCAGCGGGCCGGGCCACCACTTGCGCATGTACGCCTCCGCGCGTGAGTCGACGTGCACCAGCCCCTCGAGCTGCGACTCCGCCGCCACCATCAGGATCAGCGGCATTCCGACCGGCCGGCCCTTGATCTGGTAGATCCGCTTCTGCGCGACCTCGTCGTCCGCGCTCGCGCCGAGGCCGTACACGGTGTCGGTCGGAAACGCGATGACCGCGCCGCTGCGGACCATCTGCGCTGCTCGTCGCAGGCCTGCCTTCGTAGGTTTCAAATTGAGGGGCCCCCGCGAACTCACGCCGAAGGCTCTGAGTTCGTGGGGACAGAGGACCAAGCTTCGATGACCCGCGCGTGACCGCCGAGATCGCGATGCACCTGGTGGTGGCCGAAACGCTGCGCCGCCATCTCCCCAACCTCGCCGGCGATCGCCGGATCGATCTCGGCAAGGATTCGCCCGCCGGGATTCAGGTGCGCCGGCGCCTCGGCGAGCAATCGCCGCACCATCGCCGCGCCCCTTTCCTCGGCGTACAGAGCGCCGGCCGGTTGCGCCGCGACCTCCGCGGGAAGCTTCGTTCCGGCCGCGACGTACGGAAGGTTCGCGCAGACCACGTCGAACTTCACATCGACGCCGCCCAACAGGTCGGCGTGAAGCACGCGCACGCGCTGGGTAAGGTTGTGACGGGCGACGTTTCGTGCGGCGATGACAAGCGCCTCGGCGCTGATGTCGGTGGCCCACACCTCCGTGTTCGCCGCGTAGTGCGCGACGGATACAGCGATGCATCCGCTGCCGGTGCCGACGTCCGCCACCCTCGTCGGCTCCACTGTTTCCCGCGCGATCGCCACCGCGCGCTGAACGAGAACCTCGGTGTCGGGATTCGGCACGAGGACGTTCGGCGTGACCTCGAAGTCGAGGCCCATGAACTCTTTGTGCCCGACCAGGTAGGCGACCGGCTCACCCTTGCCCCTGCGCGCGATCAGGGCACGATAGGCGCCCAGCTCGGGCTCAGCCAGAGGCCGGTCGAACTTCAGATACAGGTCGAGGCGACGCAGGTCGAGGGCGTGCGCGAGGAGCAGCTCCGCATCGAGGCGTGGCGAATCCGACCCATGCCGAGCGAGATAGTCGGTCGAGAGCTTCAGGACCTCGACGATCGTCACGCCGCGCCGTCGGGGCCGCCGCCGTTCAGCTGCGCGGCCCTTTCCGCGGCGATCGCCGCGGACACCAGGTCGTCGAGCTCGCCCTGCATGACCCGGTCGAGCTTGTGCAACGTCAGATTGATGCGGTGGTCCGTGACGCGGTTGTCCTTGAAGTTATAGGTCCGGATCTTTTCGGATCGGTTGCCGCTGCGCACCATGTTCTTGCGCTGGGCTCCAATCGCCTCCTGCTGTTCGGCGAGCTTCATCTCGTAGAGACGAGCCCGCAGGACGCGAAGCGCCTTCTCGCGGTTCTGCAGCTGCGACTTCTCGTCCTGGATGCTTACCACCAGCCCGGTCGGCTTGTGCACGATGCGGATCGCCGAGTAGGTCGTGTTCACGCTCTGACCGCCGGGGCCGGTGGACGTGGACGCCTTGATCTCGAGGTCCTCTGGCTTGAGCTCGACTTCGACGGGATCGGCCTCGGGCATGACGGCGACCGTTGCCGCCGACGTGTGGATGCGCCCCTGCGCCTCGGTCTTGGGCACGCGCTGGACTCGATGCACCCCACCTTCGTACTTCAGCTGCGAGTACGCGCCCTGGCCGTGGACCTCGAACTCGATCTTGTCGTAGCCACCCTTCTCGGTCGGCGATGCATCGACGACGTCGACCTTCCATCCCTTCTTCTCGGCCCAGCGTGTATACATCCGGAACAGGTCGGCCGCAAACAACGCGGCCTCCTCCCCGCCTTCCGCGCCCTGGATCTCGACGACGACATCCTTGTCGTCGTTCGGATCCTTCGGAAGCAGAAGGACCTTCAGCCGGTCGCCACCATCTGCCACCTGCGCCGCCGCGCGCTGCTCCTCCGAGCGAAGGTAGTCGTGCATCTCCGGGTCTTTCTCGTGTCGGAGCAGGTCACGCGCCGACTCGAGCTCGTGCTGCGCGCGCTTGTACGCATCGAAGGCTTCGACGATCTCGCGCATCGAGCGCTGCTCGCGTGCGAGCTGGGTCAGCTTCTCGTGGTCGATCGCGACTTCGGGTCGCGCCATCTCATGCTCGATGTCGCGATAGCGCCGCGCAATGGATTCCAGGCGATCGATCATTACGCCGCCGCTCCCGTCGCTTCCTCCTCACCCTGCCGCGCGGCGTTGAAGGCGGTGATCGCGACCTCGAGCATGTCATCGGACGGTTGCCGCGTCGTGAACTTCTGCGTTCCGAGCACTGGGAGCAGCGCGATCCGGATCACCGGGTTATAGCGGTGGCGCGCCATGAATCGGATCAGCTCGAACCCTGATCCCGCGATCACGGGGATGGCGATGATGCGGCTCGCCACGAGCCAGAAGACGTTCGGATGGAACAGCGCGACGATGCTGAACACGATCACGCTGACCACGAGCACGACGAGGAGGAACCCCGTTCCGCAGCGCGGGTGAAGCGTGCTCGCGCGCCGCACGTTCGGGACGTCAAGCGCCCAGCCGGACTCGAACGCGTTGATCGTCTTGTGCTCGGCGCCGTGGTACTGGAAGACGCGCCGCACGTCGGGAAGCAGCGAGATCGCCGCCAGGTAGCCGAGCACCAGCCCGACCCGGATCAGTCCCTCGATCAGCACGAACGCGAACCCGCGGCTGCTGTGCACGGCGAGGCTCGCGAGAAACAGGGGCAGTCCGATGAACAGCACCAGCGCAAAGACTCCCGCGGTCGCGACCGAGCCGGTGATCTCCTTCTTGCCGATCTGCACGTCGTGGCCGCTGGCGTTCATGTTCGCCGACCAGATGAGCGACTTCATGCCGAGGTGCAGCTGCTCGCCGATCAGCGCGAGCCCGCGCACGAACGGGAGCTTCCAGATCGGGTTGGTGTAGATCGGCGCCTTGAGCTCGCCGCGGTCGACCACGATCTCCTTGGTGTTGGGCAGGCGGACGGCCACCGCATAGTGGCTCTTCCCGCGCATCATCACACCCTCGATGACGGCCTGCCCGCCATAGAAGAAAGGCTGTGACTTCGTCGCTTTAGGCGTGCCCCCCGGAGCGCCTACCTCCGGCGGGAGCATCTACCGGCGGGCCGTAGCCCGCTCAGCGCGCTTGCGGAACCGCTCGACCTGGCCGCCCGTGTCCACGATGCGCTGCGTGCCCGTGAAGAAGGGGTGGCAGACCGAGCAGATCTCAGTCTTGAGCTCGCGCCGCGTCGAGCCCGTGCGGAAGGTGTTCCCGCAGGCGCAAGTGACGAGCGCGTCTTCGTAAAAGGTGGGGTGTATCTGTGCTTTCAAGGGTTTACTCCAGGCGGTAGTTTACCGAGCGATCGCTCCCATCATGCCGTGGGCCTGCAAGCTCATGATCCCGAGGTACAGGACGAGGCCGATCCAGGCAAGGCCCATCGCCCAGCGGCCGCCGATGGGAACCGACGTGTAGTACGGGTTGCCCGCGTTCCGAAACCGGGCGATCAGGCTCGGAATTCCGAGCAGGGCGAAGATGATCAAGAGCGGGCTGATCAGGAACCCGAACGCCAGTGCGCCGAGACCCACGACCGCGAGCGCCACGACCTGGAACCACGGCGACACTGGACCCAGGATCCACGCGCCGTCGAGCTGCCAGATCGGGATCAGGTTGAAGAGGTTGATGTAGAAGCCGATCCACGCCGCCAGCAGGAAAACCGGCTGGCCGGTCGAGCCGTACAGGAGGAATGCGGCGGTCGCGGCGATCGTGCCCGCGATCGGGCCGGCGATGCCGATCTGCGCCTGCTTCAGGGCGTCGGTCGGGTGGGAGCGCTGGAAGATGGCTGCTCCCAGGAACGGGATGAAGATCGGCGCGGTGGCGTGCATGCCCTGGCGCCGGATCTCAAGGACGTGCCCCATCTCGTGGACGAAGATCATGGCGACGAGCGCGACGGCGAACCAGGGCCCGAAGATGAGCGCGTAGCCCCCGAAGCTCACGACCATCGAGATGATCGTGCCGGCGGCCGGCAGCTTGACCAGCAGGACCAGGCCGTACTTGACGACCGCCCAGATCGCGAGAGCGCCCGATCCCAGCCAGCCCAAGAGACCCCCGCCGTTCCGCCGCTGCGGGGCGGACGAGTAGTGGTACGACGAGTCGGGCGGGATGTCGGAGGCGCCCTCGTACTTCGGCGCCCCTCCGCCGGCTTCGCCGGCACCTCCCCATGAATGGGGAGGAGTGGGCGTGTATTGGTAAGGATCGTTCTGGCTCATGAGCTTCCCGTCTATAGATACCCCTACCGGGAAACGCCTAATCCGGTGACACCGTGCCTCGTGGTGAGCCGGCGAACCGTTCCGTGGCGGCTGGAGATGACCAGCGACGACGTCTCGGCGAACCCGCTCCCGAAAGTGACGCCCGGCAGCAGCGGGCCGCCGCTGACCCCGGTGATGGCGACGTCGATGTCTCCGGCAGGCGCGAGGTCGGTCAGGCCGTAGACCGACGGCGCTCCGGCGCCCACCAGGCTCTTCTCCTCGTCGTTGCGGGGCATCAGCCGCGCGACGAACTCGCCGCCCAGGCAGCGCACCGCACAGGCGGCGATGAGCGCCGCGTCCAGGTCGCCAACGCCGATGGCGGCGTCGATGCCGGTTCCGGGAACCGCGGCCATCACCGCGCTGGCCAGGTCACCCTCCTCGAGCGTCCGGATGCGTGCGCCGGCGGCGGCCACCTCGGCGATGAGCTCCTGGTGACGCGGCCGCTCGAGGATCGCGACCGTCAAGTCCTGCACCCGGACATCGTTGGCGAAGGCGATGCGGCGGAGGTTGTCGGCGATGGAGTCGTCGAGGTCGATGGCCCCACGGGCCGCTGAACCGGCGACGAACCTCTCGACGTGCGCGACGGCGGGAAGCCGCGGAAAGCTGCCCGGGTCGGCGGCGACCAGGGTCGCCGTCGAGTTGATGTGGCCGCGCGCGACCTGGCTGGCGCCCTCCAGCGCGTACAGGCCGAGGTCGACCTTGCGTTCTCCGTTCCCGATCACGAGCCCACGGGGAAGGTGGGTCTGGTGACGCGGCGTGAGCGCGATCGTCCCGGTGAGGTTGGAGCGGTCGATCGCCTCGCGCATCGCCTGGACGGCAGCGCGGCTTACTCCGTCCGGGTCACCCTTGCCCAGTAGCTGCGCGCAGGCGAGCGCGACCGCTTCGGTCGCGTGCACGAGCTCGAACTCGAGCTCGGTACGCGCCGCGAAAGAAGGTATGCCGCTTCTCTGGTGCTCCATGGCTCCCTCTTAGTCGGCCTGGGTCTCGTCCAGGAGCTCGGCTGGGCGAAGCTCCATCTGGTCGCCGGTCTGCAGGAACGCGGCTCGCACGAACTCTCGGAACAGCGGGTGCGCGCGGTTCGGCCGCGACCGGAACTCGGGATGGAACTGGCTCGCAACGAACCATGGGTGGTCGGCGAGCTCGATGATCTCGACGAGCCTCCCATTCGGCGAAACTCCGCTGAACACCATCCCTGCATCGGCCATCAGCTCGCGGTATTCGTTGTTGAACTCGAATCGGTGGCGGTGCCGCTCGTACACGACCTCCTCGCCGTAGGCCTTGTGCGCCTTCGATCCCGGAAGGAGCTTGCACGGGTAAAGGCCCAGGCGCATCGAACCGCCCATCTGGTCGACGTTGCGCTGCTCCGGCATCAGGTCGATCACCGGCGTCGAAGTGAACGCCGCAAATTCGGTGGAGTTTGCGTCCGGCGCGTCGAGCACCTCGCGACCGAAGTCGATGACCGCGCACTGCATGCCCAGGCAAAGCCCGAGATAAGGAATGCGGTTGTGCCGCGCGTACTTCGAGGCCTGCACCTTGCCCTCGATGCCGCGGTAGCCGAAACCGCCCGGCACCACGATTCCCGCGACTCCCATCAGCGGCGAGGTGTCCCCGCTCTCGAGCTTCTCGGACGAGACCCAGTGGATGTCGACCTTGAGCCCATGATGAATGCCGGCGTGGCGCAGCGACTCGATGACGCTGAGGTACGCGTCGGGAAGCTGAATGTACTTGCCCACGATCGCGATCGGCACCGACGCGCGCGGATGCTTGATGCGCTCGATCATCTGGATCCAGGGCTCGTGTTGAGGCGCATGCGAGGCGTCGTCGATCTCGAAGTGCTTCGCGATGACCTTTCCGAGGCCGGCCGCCTCCAGCATCAGCGGCACTTCGTAGATCGAGGATACGTCGGGCACCGAGACGACCGCATCGCGCGGCACGTCGGTGAACAGCGCGATCTTTTCCTTGAGGTCGCTGTCGATCGGCAGCTCCGAGCGGCAGATGATCGCGTCCGGCTGGATACCGATCGCGCGCAGCGCCTGGACCGAGTGCTGCGTCGGCTTCGTCTTCATCTCCTGGCCGTGCACCACGGGCACTAGCGAGACGTGGACGTAGAACACGTTCTGGCGACCGAGGTCGTTCTTCAGCTGGCGGATGGCCTCGAGGAACGGCAGCGATTCGATGTCGCCGACCGTACCCCCGACCTCGACCACGACGACGTCGGCCTTCGGATCCTTCGCCGCGCCGAGGATCTTCTCTTTGATCACGTTGGTGACGTGCGGGATGACCTGTACCGTGGCGCCGAGGTAATCGCCGCGGCGCTCGCGAGCGATGACGTCCTGGTAGATCTTCCCGGTCGTGACGTTGGAAGCGACCGTCAGGTTCTCGTCGACGAAGCGCTCGTAGTGCCCGAGGTCGAGGTCGGTCTCGGCGCCGTCGTCGGTGACGAAGACCTCACCGTGCTGGTAGGGGCTCATCGTGCCCGGGTCGACGTTGAGGTAGGGGTCGAGCTTCTGGAGGGAGACGGTGAGGTGGCGGGCCTTCAGGATGTTCCCGATCGACGCCGCGGTGATTCCTTTGCCTAGAGAGGAGACGACACCGCCGGTTACAAAAACGTACTTCGACATGGACGGACCTCCTGGCGGTTTTTCAGATTTTACCGGACAGCGAGGTCGACTAAACCTTTACCTCTGCTTTCGGTTCGAGAACGACCACCTTGGTCTCGTATTCGGCCACCGACGACTTCTGCACCGCCAGCTTCGGCTGGGCCTCCGTGGCAGTGACCCCCATCTCCTTCAAGAAGCGGTCGATAGGGTCGAGCTGCATCTTCAGGCCGGGGATCGCGTAGTGCATGGGGACCACGTAGCGCGGTTCGAGCTGGCGCACGACCTCGGCCGCCTGCGCGGCGTTCATCGTGGTGTGGCCGCCGACCGGAACGAGCAGGACGTCCGGTGTGGCGACGGATTCCGCTTCGGCGTCGTCGAGCTTGTGGCCGAGGTCGCCGAGATGGCAGACGCGGACGTCGTCGATCTCGATCAGGTAGACCGTGTTGCGGCCCTCCTTCTGTCCTTTCTCGGCGTCGTGGTACGTCGGCACTCCGATCACGCTCACGCCGGCGATCTCGTACTCGCCCGGACCGTGGATCTCATAGGCGCCGTCGCGCACCGCCTGCGTGTAGCTGTGGTTGCCGTGGTCGTGGCTGACCGTGACGACCTCGGCATCCATGCGCGAAAGCTTCAGGCCGATGGCGGGCGGGTACGGGTCCGTGACCACCGCGGCGCCTCGGCCGCGAAGACGAAAGCAACCATGTCCGAGCCACGTTACGTCCAATGCCTTCTCCCTACATCTTTTCGGGGGCGCTCACGCCCATCAGGTCGAGTGCGGTTTTCAAAGTGTGACGCGCCGCTCGCGAGAGCTCCAGCCTAGCCCGTGTCAAGGCCGGGTCGTCCACCACGACGCGGTACTGGCTCTCCGCGTTCCCCGCGTGATAGAAGCGGTGCACTGCCGTCGCCAGGTCGTGCACGTAATAAGGAATGCGGTGGGGTTCGAGCAATTGCGCGGCCTCGGCGACGACGTCGGGCCAGAACGCTATCTGCCGAGCGACGTCGAGCTCCCACGGCTCCTCGAGCAAGGAGACGTCGGCGATGTCGGGCAGCGACGGATGCCGCTCGGTCGCGGTCGCCTCGACGTTCGCCAGCCTCGCGTGCGCGTACTGCGCGTAGTAAACGGGGTTCTCGTTTCCCTGCGTGATCGCCAGCTCGAGATCGAACTCGATCGTCGTATCGGGCGACCGAAGCAGATAGAAGTAGCGCACCGCGTCGGAGCCCACGCGGTCGATGAGCTCGTCGAGCTGGACAAAGCGGCCCGCTCGCTTGGACATTTTGCCTTCTTGAAGGTTGACCATCTGGTGGATGATGATCACGAGCTTCTCGCGGTCGAATCCCAGCGCTTCCGCCGCCGACTTCATGCGCGGCACGTAGCCGTGATGGTCCGCTGACCACACCTCGATCACGCGGTTGTATCCGCGCCGCTCGAATCGGCTGATCAGGTATCCGAGGTCGGACGCGAAGTACGTCGGCTGCCCATTGGAGCGGATGACGACGCGGTCTTCCTCCTCTTCGTCCTGGGGATCGCCGAACCAGAGCGCCCCATCCTTCTCTTTGAGATATCCCGCCTTGCGCAGCCGCTCGATCGCCTGCTGCGGCAGCCCCTCCTCCCACAGCCGGTTCTCGTAGTACCACTGGTCGTAGCGCACGCCGAGCCTCGCGACCGTCGCGCCGATCCGCTCGACCATCTTGTCGATGGCGTACATGCGCAGCTTCGGCTCGGCTTCTTCTTCCGGAAGATCCTCGATGCCCGCCAGGTCGTGGCGCGCCATGTCCGCGATCTCCGCCACGTACTCGCCGGTGTATCCGCCCTCGGGCGGCTCCTTGCCATGCAGCCGCGCGTAGACCGATGCGCCGAACCGCCGCGTCTGGGTGTTGTCGGAATTGACGTAGTACTCGCGCTGGACCTGGTGGCCGGTGAACGCGAGCACACGCGAGATCGAGTCGCCGAGGATCACGCCGCGGCCGTGTCCGATGTGCAGAGGGCCTGTGGGGTTGATGCTGCCGAACTCCGCCTGCAACTTTTCGCCCTGCCCCGCATCGCTCGAGCCATAGGCGGGCGTCACCCGACTGATCAGCTTCTGCAGCCACGTGTCGGTGAGACGAAAGTTGACGTACCCCTTCTCCCCTACCGCCGTCGCCGCCCCGTCTGCGACCTCCACCCTGCTCGCGAGCTCATTCGCGATCTCGTCGGGCCGCCGGCGCAGGATCCGCGCCAGCTTCAGGCCGGCGGAGCTGGCGTAGTCGCCATGCCCCGCCACCTTCGTCCGGACGAGCTCGAGGTCCGGCACCTCACCGTCGACTCCGATCCCTCGCACCGCGTCCACGAGCGCGGCGTGTATCGAGTCGCGAATCATCAGCAGGTCGGGTGCCGCGACGTGAGCGTGAGCTCGGCCTGGGTCGAGCTGCCGCCACGGGTGTAGCTCACCGTCACGCGCTGGTTGGCGTGAAACCTGGAGCGCAAGAGGAGTGACAGCGGATGGGCCGCGTCGACCCGCACGTCGTCGACCTGCGTGATGACGTCGCCTGCTTGCAAACCCGCATCCGAGGCGGGGCCGCCCTTGTCGACGGTCTGCACCTGCGCGCCCTGCGGGAGGTTGTTGAGGATCGCGGCCGAGGGTGTGACGTCGATCGTGGTGGCATCGAAGGATGCCACGGTGACCTTGCCCGTCGAGAGGATCTGCTGCACGTCGTCCTGGATGTCGGCGACGTTGAGGCCGAATCCTTCCAGCGTCGCGGGTGACTCCATCGCGATCCCCACGACCTGGCTTTGCACGTTGAGCAGCGGGCCGCCCGACGTGCCGTCGTCGATCGGGACGCTGGTCAGGATCGTGTCGCTGAACGTGATCGTCCGTCCGGTGTTCACGGGATCCTTCGCGTCCGCGTCGCGGTGCATCGCGCTGACATAGCCCGGCGTGACCGCGCCGCCGTCGACCGGTCCGCCCACGGCGACGATGACCTGGCCCTGGACGAGGGCGGTCGGATCGGCAAACGCCAGCGTCGGCAGCCCGCTCACCTGGTCGATCTTCACCACGGCCACGCCGGTTTCGCAGTCGTAGTCGACCAGTCGCGCATCGTGGGTCTTGGTGTCACTGGGGACGAGCACGGTCATCCCCGTCGCGCCGGCGACGGCGTTGATGCTGGTGACGATGTAGCCGTCGCTCGTTGCGAGGTAGCCGGACCCCCGGACGATCGCGGGCTGATGCTGTGTCACGACACTGACTACCGCGGGCCGGGCCTTGGCCGCGGCCTGGACGATCGCGGAATCCTGCGTCAGGGTTTCGCCGCCGCGCAGATTCACCTCCTGCGGATTCGTACGCGCCTGCAGCCGAAGCACCACCAGAGTGACGCCCGTGGCCACAACCGCGGTCAGGATGAGGCCGGCCGCGACGGCCACGATCGGTCGCATGGGGTTGATAGTAGGTCTGCTTCGAGCGGCCTAGCTTTTCGGCTCGATCGGGTACCACGTCATGACGAGCTGGCGGTTGGGCTCGAAGCCGGCGTGTCGGTAGAGCTTGATCGCGGGCTCGTTGTCGGGGCGAGTCCAGACGTAGCCGAGCGTCACGCGGCGCTCCGAGAAGAGACGCACCGCCTGCCTGACGAGCATCTCGCCGATGCCTCTTCCGCGGTGGCCTTCCGCCACGTAGAGCTCCGCGACCTCGCCTTCGAGGCCGGTGCCGGGGTCGTACAGGACGATCCAGCAGAAGCCGACGACGTGGCCCACCTCGTCGCGCACCGCGTAGATGACGTTCTCGCCGCGGAACGCGGGCGAGACGGATCTCAGGTGCCGCTCGATCTCCTCGCGAGGCAGCTGCGGATGGTCGGCGTAGTGGACCTGCTCGCCGAGGTGAAGCTCGACCAGAAGGGGCTTGATAAGGGCGTAATCGCCAACGGCAAGACGCTCGACGTCGAGAGTTCGCATCCCCATCCGATGTTAGCCTAGGGATTCCCCCGCTTCGCCAAAATAAGCGCGCGCCGACGTAGCTCAGCTGGCAGAGCAGCCGCCTCGTAAGTGGCAGGTCGTGGGTTCGAATCCCACCGTCGGCTCCAAGCCGAGGATCAGTCGCTATTTCCCGGGTTCGCCGGCAGTCGCGGGTTTGAACCCGCCGTGAATGGCGCGAGAGCCGGCACTCGCGGATGGGCGGGCCAGGCCAGCGAGACCAAAAGCGCGGCTTCGGCCACGAGGATCGGCACCGCCTGAACGACCAGCGCCAGCTCGAGCAGCGCGTAGCCCACCACCATCACGAACCCCTGGAACGACGTGACTCCCGAACGGATCAGCAGCCACGAGGAAACGATCAGCATCGCGAAGTCCTGGAACCCGACGTACGGGGTGAACAGCAGCGACGCGACGATGCCGATGGCGTAGAGGCGCCCGACGTCGCCCTGACGGTTCCGCCAGGCAGCGACCGCGGCCACCAGCACGACGATCGCCTCCGCCGCGTACAGCTGCGGACCTACCCCAAGCGGTCCCGCTACGGCGAAGCTGCGCGTCGGCGCCCACTGCGAGGCCAGCGACAACACGTCACGGTATCGCTGAATTCCGTCGGCACCCAGCAGCACCAGTGCGACGACGCCAATCAGAGCGCTCGCCGCAAACCAGGCGAAGAAGATGCGCCAACGGCTGGCGAGCAAGAGGCAGAGCGGCACGAGCAGCGCAAGCTGCGGTTTCAGCGCGACGAGGCTGAGCACCACCCCAGCGAGCACCGGCCGTTTGTGCTCGGCCAGCCACCAGGAGACGGCAACGATCGCGGCGACGAGCGCCACGGGCTGGCCGACCATCAGGCCGAACGCGGTGGGAAACACGCCGGCGAAGAGCGCCAGATGGGCGAGCCTCGTCAGTCGGGGTCCGGGAGCGGCCAGCCGCCAGGCGACCCACGCGGCCAGGAGAAGAAGGGCCGTCCAGGCCAGCAGTGCCACCTCGAACGGAAAAGCGAGCAACGGCGTCGCCAGCCACGCCAGCGGTGGTGGGTTGATGAACGGCTGCCAGTAGAAGCCGGAGCCGAGACCCTCGGTCGCCGCCCGCTGCGCGGCCAGGTCGTAGAGATGCGAGTAGCCCTGGGTCCACCCCGCCAGCGCCGCCCCGTAGATCAGCCTGAAGTCGTTCCGGTACCTGTACTGGGGGACGAACTCGACCGCGGCCGCGTAGAGGTTGAAGAGCGTGAGCAGGATCCCGGTCCACAGGCCGGACGCCGCCCACAACCGCGTGCGCTCGCGAAAGTAGCCATCCAAGGCGTGCCCAAAATACGGTTCGAGACCGCCGCGCGTACCCCCTCAGTCGTTCGAGGTAGTCAGCTCCCGGGCCCTAGCACCCCGGCGCATCCTGAAGTAGCTCCAGAAAAGCACCGACACCACGCCAAACGCGAGAAAGAGGCCGCCGGTCACCCAGAGCGGTGCTGGAGCAGAGCGCGTGCCGCCGGTTTGCGGCCGGAGCATCACCTCGATGACCGACAGCGCCGCCACCCCGAAGACGGCGCCCCAAACGCCCCGATGCCAGCCGGCGAGCTTCTCTCCGGGGAGAAAGCGCAGCGGCACCAGGCCAATCAGCAAACCGACCATTCCACTGACGAAAAGCGCCGCGAGAAAGTTCGACGCCAGCGCCCAGCCGAAGTCGCTCGGATTGGCGGTCGACCGAACGGAGACCGGCACCCACGCGATCCACGCCGCGAGCGCGAGGCTCAGCGTCACGAGCGACGTCACGGCCACGACGTGCCCCTCCTCGCGTTTGCTCAGCGCTCCGGCGAAGACGACGCCGCCGATCAGCCCGTACAGATAGCCGGGCTGAAAATTGGCAAGCCTGGACACGAGGACGCACACCGCGGCCACGGCCAGGCCGCTGGGTAGCGCGTGCAGCCGCCATGGCCCCGCCTTGTGGCGGAGGACGCGATAGCTGCCGGCGGCGAAAAACGAGACAAGTGAGCCGGCAAGCAGCGCGAAGACCGCACCGGCAAACAGCGCAAGCGTCCGCAAGCTCCACCCAAACCGCGGATCGAGAAGCGCCGCCAGCACGCCCCCGCATAGGACGACCGCCAGAAAAGCGAAGCCATCGCGGGACCGACGCCGGCCTCCGGCAAGGACTCCAAGCCGCAATCGCAACAGCCATCGGAAACGCCGCTCCCACCAGTACCGGATGACCTCGTGGTTCTCCTCGTACGTGCGGTTGAAGAGGTGCGAAGGAAATGTGATGAGCAGCACGGCGGCAAGGGCGATGGCCGCGCTGACCAGGAGCGTCACGGGTGCCGCAATCACGGCAGAGGGAGTCGACAGGCTGCTCGAGACGGTCGAGGCGAATGAACCGGGAGAGCCGGCGCCCGCGGGACGGACCAGGTCGTCCACGGTCGGCCCGTATCCCGCGACGTACGGGGGCCTCTCACGGTGCAGGGTCTTCGCGGTACACCGGTATGTATAAGTGGCCGGAAGAAACCCTTCCCCGCCCTGGATCTGCTGGCCGTCGAAGTAGTAGGAGGGGCGGAGGCTCCCGACCGGGGCGCTCTGTATCAGCTCGGCACCGTTGGCATGGACGTGGTACAGCATTTGGCCCCGGTACACGAACTCCAGGTGGTGGCCGGCCTGGTCGCCGGTCAGAGGCGCCGAGGCGCTTGCGTCATCGGTCTCGGTGCCATCAGCATTGAAGGTGATCACCAGACCGCGAAACCCGGCTATGGGGAACGACTGGCCCTGCCAGTAGTTGCTCGGCACCACCCGCTGGGTTTCCACCCAGCGGCCGACAAGGCAGCTGTCTCCGATGGGCGGCGCAGACGCGGTCGCGGCGGCCGGCGCGAAGGTGCAAAGGCAGATTCCCGCGATCGCGACGGTCAGCAGCAGTTTCGAAGCAGCCCGCAAAACGCCACCTAGTTAAGCGCCCGCGACGAAACGGGCCTATGGGACATGTGCCCCTTAAAGAAAGGGCTCGGCCTAAAGACCGAGTCCCTTTCAGCGTCGATCTACTTAGTTGACTTCGCGGTAGTCCGCGTCGACGACGTCTCCTTCCTTCTTCTCCGAGCCTTCGCCGGAGCCGTCGGCCGGCCCGCCGGCCGGCGCCGCCGCGCCCTGCTGCTGATAGATGTGCTGGCCGATCTTCTGGAGCGACTCGTTGAAGTCGTCCATCTTCTGCTGCAGGTCCTTGGTGTCGGAGCCCTTGGCGGCGCTCTTCAAAGCCTCGAGCTTGGTGTTGACCTCGCTCTTGACGTCCTCGGGGATCCGTGCCTCGTTGTCCTTGATGACCTTCTCGGCCTGGTGGATCATGTGGTCCGCCTGGTTGCGGAGCTCGACCTCTTCGCGCTTCGCGCGGTCTTCCGCGGAGTGCGCCTCGGCCTCCTTGACCATGCGGTCGACCTCGTCCTTGTTGAGGGTCGAGGACGCGGTGATCGTGACCGACTGCTCGCGGCCGGTGCCCTTGTCCTGGGCCTTGACGTTGAGGATGCCGTTGGCGTCGAGGTCGAACGTGACCTCGATCTGCGGCATGCCCCTCGGCGCCGGCGGGATGCCGTCCAGGTGGAAGCGGCCGAGCGTGCGGTTGTCGCGCGCCATGTCGCGCTCGCCCTGGAGGACGTGGACCTCCACTGAGGTCTGGCTGTCCGCCGCGGTCGAGAAGACCTGCGAGCGAGACGTCGGGATCGTCGTGTTGCGGTCGATGAGCCGCGTCATGACACCACCCAGCGTCTCGACGCCAAGCGATAGCGGCGTCACGTCGAGGAGCAGGATGTCTTTGACTTCACCCTTGAGCACGCCGGCCTGGATGGCCGCTCCCACGGCGACGACCTCGTCCGGGTTGACTCCCTTGTGCGGCTCCTTGCCGCCGAGGAGCTCCTTGACCAGCTGCTGGATGATCGGCGTGCGCGTCGCGCCACCGACCAGGACGACCTCGTCGATCTGCTGCGGCGTCAGGCCCGCGTCCTTGAGCGCAGCGAGGAACGGCTGGCGGGTGCGCTCGGTCAAATCCGCGGTCAAGGACTCGAACTTCGCTCGCGTGAGCGTCATCTCGAGGTGCTTCGGGCCGGTCTGGTCGGCGGTGATGAACGGCAGGTTGATCGTCGTCTCGAGCCGGCTCGAGAGCTCGATCTTTGCCCGCTCGGCCGCCTCGGTGAGGCGCTGCAGAGCCTGGCGATCGGTCTTCAGGTCGATGCCGTTCTGCTTCTTGAACTCGTCCGCGAGCCAGTCCACGACGCGGCGGTCGTAGTCGTCGCCACCGAGGTGGGTGTCACCGTTGGTGGACTTGACCTCGAACACTCCGTCACCGACGTCGAGC
>DATEHC010000083.1:0-3762 GCA_035279785.1 Candidatus Dormiibacterota bacterium | reverse complement strand
AGCGCGCTGGCGGTGCTGCGCGAGGGCGGCAACGCGATCGAGGCGATGGTCGCTGCGGCCGCGACCATCGCCGTCGTTTACCCGCACATGAACAGCATCGGCGGCGATGCGTTCTGGACCATCCATGCGCCGGGACACGAGGTCCTGACCATCGAAGCCTGCGGCCCGGCGGCACGTCGCGCCGACCGCGAGTTCTACCGGGCACGGCAATGCGCCGCGATTCCCATGCGCGGACCGCTGGCCGCCAACACTGTCGCCGGCACCGTCGCCGGTTGGGCGTTGGCGCTGGACCTCAGCCGCGAACGATGGGGCGGCGGGCTGCCGCTGTCCCGCCTGTTGGCCGATGCGATCCACTATGCCGCAAGCGGCACGACGGTGAGCTCGAGTCAATCGCGGGTCACCGGCGACAAGCGCGACGACCTCGAGAAGCAGCCCGGATTCGCCGATCTCTACCTGGTCGACGGTGACGCGCCGGTCGCCGGCTCGCTGTTCCGACAGCAAAAGCTCGCCGAAACGCTGGCTCATCTCGCCCGCGAAGGGCTCGCCGATTTCTATCGCGGCGAATTGGCGGCGGCCATGGCCGATGAGCTGAACGCGCTCGGCAGCCCGCTCGAGCGCCAGGACCTGTCCGCGTATTACGCCCGATGCAGAAGCCCGCTCCGGTTCGACCATAGCACCGGAACCCTCTACAATACGCGGCCGCCCACCCAGGGCGTCGTCTCGCTGCTCGTGCTTGCCTTGGCGGACAAGCGCAACCTCGGGAAGGTCGACGTGGAAAGTGCCGACTTCGTGCACCTTCTGGTCGAAGCCACCAAGCAGGCATTTCTTGTCCGCGACCGCTATGTGACCGACCCGGCGTACCTGGCGCTGGATGCGCAGGAGCTGCTGGACGACGCATTCCTGGCCCCGCGGGCCGCGGCGATCTCGATGGAGCGTGCGTTGGCGTGGGGCTCCGGCAAGCCGGCCGGCGACACGGTATGGCTGGGGGCGATCGACGGCGAAGGCCGCGCGGTGAGCTTTATCCAGAGCCTGTATCACGAATTCGGCAGCGGCGTACGGTTGCGCGAGACCGGTGTCCTCTGGCAGAACCGCGGTTGCAGCTTCTCGCTGGACCCGGCACATCTCAACGCCCTCGAGCCCGGTCGGTTGCCGTTTCACACTCTCAACCCGGCGCTGGCGCTGCTCGACGACGGACGCGCGATGGTCTACGGCACGATGGGCGGTGACGGCCAGCCGCAGACGCAGGCGAGCGTCTTTGCCCGCTACGCCGTGTTCGGCCGGTCGCTGCAGGAAGCGATCAGCGCACCGCGTTGGCTGCTGGGCCGCACATGGGGGCAGACGTCCGACACGCTGAAGCTCGAAAGCCGCTTCGACCCGGCGCTGATCGACGCGCTGCGCAGCCGCGGGCACGACGTCGAGGTCATCGGCGCATTCGACGAGCGCGTGGGGCATGCGGGTGCCCTCGCGCGGCATGCTTCGGGATTGATCGAGGGCGCGTCCGACCCGCGCAGCGACGGCGCGGCGGCAGGGTTCTAGCCGGCATGGTGAGGCGCTACCGTACCTTCGGCGCCGACAGCGGGCGATGGGATCGCTTCGAGTTCCGGCCGGGCGACATCGTGATCAGCTCGCCGCCGCGCAGCGGCACCACATGGACTCAGGTGCTGTGCGCGTTGCTCGTGTTCGGCGGTCCGGACTTCCCGGCGCCGCTCGAACGACTCTCGCCCTGGCTGGATCAACAGACGCGGGCCCTTGGTGACGTGCTCGCCGACCTGGCCGCGCAACGGCACCGGCGCTTCGTCAAGACGCACACTCCTCTCGACGGCCTGCCGTGGCGCGACGACGTCGTCTACCTGATGATCGGCCGCGACCCACGCGACGTCGCCGTATCGCTCTGCCACCACTTCGCAAACCTCGATCTCGATCGGCTGAGGACGGTGCGGGCCGATGCCGTAGGTCTGGACGACCTCGCCGACCTGCCGCCGCGGGTTCGACCGCCGACCGACCCGGCGGCGCACTTTCGCGTGTTCGTCGAAGTCGATAGCCTCGGCGGTCCCGCAACCCTCGCCACAGTCCTTCACCACCTGAGCACGGGCTGGGAACGTCGCGCCGACGCCAACGTTGCGTTGTTCCACTACGCCGACTACCTCGCCGACCTGCCGGGCGAGTTGCAGCGCCTCGGACGCGTGCTCGGCATCGAGGTCGATGAGGCGCGCGCGTCGTCGTTGGCGCGGCACGCCGCGCTCGATCGAATGCGGGCGCGCATCGCCGACATCGTCCCGAATGCATCCGAGGGCATCTGGCGCAACCCCGACGCCTTTTTGCGGCAAGGGTCGTCGGGCCAGTGGCGCGACTTCGTCTCGGCAGAAGACTTGGCGCTCTACGACGAGCGAGTCGCCTCGCTCGTGCCGCCGGAGCTTGCGGCCTGGGCACACGCAGGCCGACTCGGACGCGGGGTTAACGCTTCAGTAACCGGGGCGACGTGAAAAGGCCGGTGGACCGTCCTTCTCCACCGGGGGCCCGCCGAACTCGGCGACGGTATTGAGGAGCATCGCCACCCGGTCACGCGGGATGTGCGGCCGCTGCTCGAGCAAGGATAAGACCTCGTCCACCCCGTTGGCTTGGAACTTGCTCAGATAGGCTCTGACGAAGGCGGCGTCGTCCGTCAAGAACGCGATGTCGGTCTGGACCATCGAGCGGATGACGATCAACGGCGTCTCGGAGCGCAATGGTCGGAACTTTGGATTGCGCAGGCCTTCCTTCTCGCAATTGCTGAAGAACTCGCCGAGCATAAGGCCGTCATCGACGAACCGCGGCTTCAGGCGGACGTGGAGGCCATTGATGATCGAGGGCACCTCGTCCGGCGGCAACCCCGTGAAGACGACGACGATCGTCTTGAATTGGGCCCCGTTCCCGCTCGTAGGCGGCATCTCGTCGAGGAAGTACCGCTTCAGGCGGAAGAACGTCTGCTCCACCTCGGAGAGGTTCTCGTGAGCGCGCCGGGCGAGCGTGAGGAGGAACCGCTCGTTTCGGATGGACGCGTTCACCCACGGGCAGACGTGCCCTGGGCGACCAAGGTCCGGATGGGGATGGCTCAAGAACTCTTTGGCCCAGGTCGCGACGCGTCGAAGCGCTGCCGTCTCTTCCGGGAGCCGTCCATCGAGCTCGCCCCCGGAGGGCAGCGCGAGGAGCTCGGAGGCCTTGTGGAGAGCGGGCAGAGCTTGCAGAGGAACCTCCCTCCTCGTCTGCTACGTCGTCGGCTGTCCAGCACAGCGCGAGGATGCTCGGTTCAGTCCTCATCGCCGGGAGCTCCATATATGTTACCTCGCGCGGGGCCTTTGTGGTGTCCAGAAGGGGGGGTCGGGTGCGACGCGCGAAGCCTCCCCTGCGCTAGCGGCGTGCCACGGCCCGACTTATCGCCTGCACCGTTCGCTCGACGATGATGTCGACGCCGATCCGGCCGAGTTCCGCGCTGGCGCGCCGCGGGTCGCCAGACACGCCGTCGGACGGACCAGGCTTCGGGCTGGTTGTCAGCCGGTCCGAGCGAACCAGCTCCGGCGCGAGCGCCATCGTGAGCGAGGTGTCGGCGAGTCCCGCGTGCTCGCCGATCTCGTCGCTGCGATAGCCGCGCTGCTCGAGCGCTTGCACGTACGCGGTCTGGGTTGCGCTGTAGTACTCCGCGATCGCATGAACGCGGGATGGCCGCGTTCGCCATTCGCGATTCAGCCGCGCCGCGACGGCCCCCTCGTTTTTTTGGTAGCCGCC
>DATEHC010000082.1:0-7858 GCA_035279785.1 Candidatus Dormiibacterota bacterium | reverse complement strand
CCGTCCGAGATGACCGCCAACACCGCTTTGTACCTTTGCTCCGCCACGCTCATCTCCCTCATGTGGCGGAGTGTCAAGCAGCTACCGAAGTAGGTGTCAGGCAGCTGCCGAAGTTGTGTAAACCGGCAGCCGAAGACGTTTAGTCGTCTTGCTACCGAACTCTCACAGCGGGTTGGAGCCGCCGACAGGAATCGAACCCGTAACCTGCTGTTTACAAAACAGCTGCTCTGCCAATTGAGCTACGGCGGCATCTATCCCCGGCAGGACTACCGGGACCTCGTA
This sequence comes from Candidatus Dormiibacterota bacterium, assembly GCA_035279785.1. GTDB lineage: Bacteria > Chloroflexota > Dormibacteria > Dormibacterales > Dormibacteraceae > 40CM-4-65-16. Next base: position 7,576 of record DATEHC010000082.1, on the reverse strand, counting down.
AGTATCTCGAAACCTTGCGGTCCAGCCGCGAGACCGGCAGGCCGCCTGGGACAGTTTTCGATGGGGCGACGCTTACTTCCGAAGGGCCTCTCCTTATTCTTGGCGCTCGATGGTCGAGCCCAAAGACGTCGTGATCGCGATCCTCGGCGCGTCCGCCGCCCTCGGCGGATTCGTCCTCGTATTCCTCGGCATCGTGATCACATCGAAAGAGTCATACGGTGGCGCGACGGGCGACGAAGTGCTGCGGCCCTACCGCGTGAGTGGGACCGCGCTCCTCGCAGCGTTCGGCCTGTGCCTGGTCACGGTTGCGGTCAGCCTCCTCTGGCTGATCAATGGCGGTTCCACCGGCCTCTACGACTCGACCATCGCCCTGTTCGCGATCGAGCTCGCCGCCGTGTTCTTGTCGGCCCTCTGGTCGACCCGGATGGTGCTGTGGCGCTGACCCAGAAAAAGCTGCAGGATCTGAAGGACGCGGGCCTCACGAAGCTCCTGGAAGACGACGCGGAGGCGTGGAAGGCCAAGGCGAGGCACGCGTACACGGCGACCCACGACTTCATCAAGGAGATCCGCCGGGACGACGTCGTCCCGTTGCTCATCGCCGAGCTCGAGGTGACGCCCGAGTTCCGGAACTACCTGGCCCGCAAGAAGCTCAAGCAGAAATATTGGTCAGAATGGTTCGCGGAGTTGATCATCGACAAGTTCTGGGCAGAATTGAGGAAGGCATGACGGCACAGCGGACGGATGCAGGACAGCTCGCCAAGCGGTTCATCGACGCGTCGATCGAGGGGCGGTCCAAGCCGCCGAGCAAGGCGGCTTACGCGCGCGGCCTGAAGCTCGCGCACCAGGCGATCGAGGAGCTGACCCGCGTGGCCCAGCGCAGCCGGGGTCGAGGCTAAAGCCCGGCTCGAACCCGCTCCGCGGATTCGGCAAGCACCTTCAGCTTGCCAAAGGCTGTCTCACGCGGGAGGTACTTCATCCCGCAGTCCGGCGCGAGGATCAGACGCTCGACGTCGACGAACCGGAGCGCGTCGTTGATCCGGTTCACCACCAGCTCCTGCGACTCGACCGCGCTGTCATCGGCCAGGTTGAGGACGCCTACGATCAGCGTCTTGCCGGCGAGGGACTTGAGCACGCCGAGGTCGACGTTCTGCTGCGCCGACTCCATCGAGATCTGCTTGGCCTTCGCGTCCGCGAGCGGCTCGAGGAAGGGGTAGCCCTTCGGCCGGTTGTGCACGACGTGGGCGTAGCCGAAGCATGTGTGCAGCGCGGTCGTGCCCTCGATACCTTCGAGCGCCCGATTGATCGCCTTGAGCGCAAATCGCTCCGCCTTCTCCGCTCGCGCCTGGAGGTAGGGCTCGTCGAGCTGCACGATGTCGGCGCCGGCGGCAAACAGCTCGCGCACCTCCTCGTTGACCGCGACCGCAAGCGCCATCGCGAGCTCTTCCTCGTCCTTGTAGTAGTCGTCCTGCGCCTGCTGTGACATGGTGAACGGGCCGGGAAGCGTGGCCTTGATGGTGCGGTCGGTGCTCGCGCGCAGAAACTCGACGTCGCGCTTCTCGACCGGCCGCGTACGCCGGATTGGTCCGACGACGCGCGGCACGGGGTTGGGATGCCCGGTGCGGTCCAGCGCCGTGCCGGGGTGATCGAGGTCCATCCCTTCGAGCGCCGTGGCGAAGCGGTTGGAGTAGCTCTCGCGCCGGATCTCGCCGTCGCTGATGATGTCGATTCCGGCGCGCTCCATGTCGCGGATCGCGAGCACCGTCGCGTCGTCCTGCGCCTGCTCGAGCAGGTCCGGCGCGACCCGCCAGATCTCGAGCGCGCGCGTCCGCGGTGGCAGCCGGCTGCCGAGCATCTGCCGGTCGACGAGCCAATCGGGTTGCGGATAGCTGCCGACGACCGTGGTCGGAAGAAGCTGCATGCGGCAAGGTTAATCTGGACACCTTCATGGAGAACCGGCTGCCCGGCGACACGTGCGACAAGGACTGGATCTGGGAGCGCGAGGTCGAAGCCGCGCCGTGGGAGGAGACGCGCCGGCTCTCGGTCGGCGCCTGGGAGCGTCAGTACCGCCGCCTCCGTGAGAGCTCGCCGTTCTACGCCCGCAAGTGGCGAGAGGCGGGCATCGGCAACTCCTTCGTCAGCCTCGCCGACCTGAGCCAGCTGCCGTTCACGACCAAGCACGAGCTGAAAGACGCGCTCGACGAAGACCCGCCGTTCGGTTCCAACCTCTGCGTCACGCCAGAGCAGGTCAAGCGCGTCTACCAGACGAGTGGCACGACCGGGTCGCCGAGCGTTCTCGCGCTCACACGCACCGACATGGAGACGTGGACGACCATGGGCACGCGCACGTACTACGCCACGGGGATCCACGAGCACTCGAGCGTCCTCACCACCTTCGGCGCCGGGCCGTTCGTCGCCGGCCACACGCATTTCGTGCTGCTGCGGATCGGCGCTCGTTCCGTACCCGTTGCCCCCGGCGATACGGAGCGTGTCCTTTTCGGACTCAAGGCTGGCCTGGCAGACACCCTGCTCGCGACAGCTTCGTTTGCGCAGTACCTCGCCAATCGCGTCGAGAAGGGCGAGGACCGTGGCGGCTGGAGGCTGAGCCACGTGGTCACCGGCGGCGAGCCGGGTGGCGGAATCCCCGCGATCCGCGACCACATCCAGCGCGAGCTCGGCGTGACCGTCACCGAGGTGATGGGCATCGGCGACATCGCGCCATCGCTGTTCGGCGAGTGCACGCACCAGCAGGGCATGCACTTCTGCGGCGCCGGACACGTGTGGGTGGAGCTGATCGACCCTGAGTCGCGCGAGCCGATGGAGATCGAGGACGGCGCCGAGGGCGAGCTCGTGTACACGACGCTGACGCGTGAGGCGATGCCGGTGGTCAGGTTTCTCGGCGGCGACATCGCGCGCATCGAGGGAACGTCATGCGAGTGCGGGCGGACGAGCTTCCGCCAGCGCGTCATCGGCCGCCGCGACGACATGTTCATCGTGCGCGGCGTCAACGTCTATCCGACCGCCATCCTGGCGATCGTCGGCGACTTCCGGCCCCGCGTGACGGGCCGCGCCCGCGTCGTGCGTAAGGGGCCCGAGACCTCGATCGAACCTCCGATCCCGATCGAGGTGGAGGTGACCGAGCGCCACGAGTCCGACCCCGCGCTGATCGCCCAGATCGAGGACGCCATCCACTCGCGGCTGATGTTCCGTGGCCGCGTCGAGCTGGTGCCCGAGTCGGAGTTCGGCGAAGCCGGCTACAAGACGCGTCTGACCGTCAAGCGGTGAGCAAGAAGAGGATCAGGTCGCGGCTCGGCCGGAGCACGGCCGACCAGATCTTCGTGCGTGGTCACGACCTGACCGAGCTCCTCGGCAATGTGTCGCTCGGCGATGTCGCCTTCCTCGAGCTGACGGGCCGTCTGCCCAACCCCAAGGAGTCGGTGATGTTCAACGCGCTCGCCGTGACGCTTGTCGAACACGGCCTGACCCCGAGCACGATCGCGGCGAGGCTGACGTATTACGGCGCGCCGGAGGCACTGCAGGGCGCCGTCGCGGCCGGGCTGCTTGGCATGGGCGACCGTTTCGGCGGCTCGATCGAGCAGGCCGCGCGGATGCTCCAGGAGGCGCCGGCCGATCACGACCCCCGGGTCACGGCCGAGCGGATCGTCGCGGATCACCGGGCGCGCAAGGCGACGATCCCGGGCATCGGGCATCCGACCCACAAGACCGCCGACCCGCGCACCACCAGGCTGTTCGAGCTCGCGGCGGAGAACGGCTTCTCGCGCCACAACGTGGAGCTGATGCGGCTGATCGCCAAGGAAGCCACCAAGGGGGCGGGGCGCGACCTCCCCGTCAATGCCACGGGGGCGATCGCGGCCATCGCCAGCGAGATGGGGCTGCCCTGGCGCATCACCCGCGGCCTGGCCGTGATGGCCCGCGCGATCGGTCTCGTGGCCCACATCCAGGAGGAAATGGAGGAGCCGCTGGCGGCCGAGATCTGGTCGAGAACCGAATTGGAAGCAGCCTCGGACGCGGACTAAGATGAATCGGAATATGGCATCGATCCCGGGCATCCATCACGTCACGTGCATCACCGCCGACGTACAGAAATGCGTCGACTTCTATGTCAGCGTCCTCGGCCTGCGCTTCATCAAGAAGAGCATCAACCAGGACATGCCGGCCACCTACCACATCTACTTCGGCGACTACCTCGGCACTCCCGGCACCGCGATGACGTTCTTCGGATGGCCGACCTGGCCCAAGCAGCGCGCGGGCAGCGGCCAGGTGACCACGGTCTCGTTCCAGGTCCCTGAAGGCTCGCTCGGTTTCTGGAGCAACCGCCTGAAGAGCCTGGGGGTCGACCACCGGATGGTCGCCCGGTTCGACAGCGACGTGCTCGCGCTCCACGACCCGGACGGCATCGAGCTCGAGCTTGTCGCCAAGGCTGACGACAGCCGCTGGCAGCCGTGGAAGGAAGGCCCCGTGGACGTCGAGCACGCGCTCCGCGGATTCCACTCCGTGACGATGACCCTCGCCGAGGTGGGGGCGACGTTCAACCTCCTCACGTCGGTCATGGGCTTCCGCGTCGCGGCCGAGGAGGGGCACCGAACCCGCTTCGAAACGGGCGCGGGCGGCCCGCATGCGACCGTGGACGTGATCGAGGCGCCTGAGGGACCCGAGGGTGAGGAGACCGTCGGCAGCGTGCATCACGTGGCGTGGCGCACGGCAGACGACACGAGCCAGAAGGAATGGCGTGGCGCGCTGCTGACGGCGGGACGCAACGTCACGCCGGTCATCGATCGGTGGTACTTCAAGTCGATCTATTTCCGCGAGCCGGGCGGCGTGCTGTTCGAGATCGCCACCGACGGCCCGGGATTCACCGTCGACGAGTCGCCGGAGAAGCTCGGTACGACGCTAAGCCTTCCGCCGTGGTTCCAGGTCCGTCGCGACCGGCTGGATGAGACTTTGCCGCCGATCGTCGTTCCGACCACCGCAACCGTCTGAATCGATGGAGGGGATTCAATGAGCACAGCAGTCGTCACGCCGGTCAGCCCATTCGACGGCGGCGCCAAATCGACGGTGTTGGGCGTCATGCGGCGCGACCGCGAGAACTTCACCAGGCTGGTGTCGGATCCCAAGAACTGGAACGTGCAGACCCGTTGCACGGGCTGGGAGGTGCGCGACCTGGTCGGTCACATGATCGACGTCATGGAGGGCTACTTCAAGCAGTGGGACGAGACCGCGAAGGGCGGCTCGCCGACCACCGCCGGCCTCGAGGTGATGGGCGCGACGCTGAACGACCACGCGCTCGACTTCCGCAAGCTGTCGCGCGAAGAGGCGCTCGATCGCTTCAAGAAGGACGCCGCGAAGCTCGACGGGATCCTCGACAAGGTCAGCGCCGACGCGTGGGGCAGCTCGACGATCATGCACCCGTACGGCGGTCCTGCCCCAGAGGGCGCCTACGCCACGTTCCAGATCATGGACTACGCCGTTCACGCCTACGACATCGAGTACGGGCTCGGCAACAAGCTCGCCACGATCGACGAGGCAAGCGCCGGCCTGATCCTGCCGTTCTCCTTCGTCTTCTGGCAGAACACCGTCGACCAGAAGGCGGCTAAAGGCGTCGACATCCAGTACGGGATCCAGGTCGACGGCCCATGGGGCGGGAAATGGCGCGTCACGGTGAAGGACGGCAAGTTTGCCTACGAGCCGGAGAAGGGAAATTTCGAGGGCGCGGACGCCATCTTCGTTTTCCCGAACGCGGCCGAAGAGGTCCTCACGTTCTTTGGACGTTTCCCCGGAGGCGCGGCTCAGGGCGACCCGGACGCCATCGAGCAAGTGCGGCACCTCTTCTTCTCCTTCTAAATCAGAAGCACTCTCTGGGCGGCGGACTCCGCGCTTTCGGGTCCGCCGCCTTCGTTTGCGGTCGAGCAGGTCGATCGTGTTCGCGCGCCGGGCGTCGCGTCCGCGATGGCTGCCGACGGTGACCTCGTCGCCTCGCGACTCGAGCGTGGGTGCCTTTGCTACGCGGTGTGGATCGACGGAGCTGTTGCGGGCTTTGGCTGGTTGTCGCGAGGTCCCGAGTGGATCGGTGAGCTGCAGCTCGAGATCAAGCCTCGGGAGCGTGAGGCGTACATCTGGAACTGCGTGACGGTTCCGGAGCATCGCCGGCGGGGTGTGTTCCGGTCGCTGGTTGTTGGGATGTCTGCCGCGGCCCGACGCCTTGGCGCGAATCGCGTCTGGATAGGCAGCGTGGACATCCCGGCGGCGCGCGCGCTCCCGCCGCTCGGTTTCCGGCCGGCCCTCTACTTCACCGCAACGACGATCGCCGGTCTGCACCTCATGCGCGTGAGCCGGCCAAACGACGCCTCACTTGCGGCGCACGGGTCCGAGGTGGTGGGTGTGGGGCCCGGGCTAATGCTCCGAGCGTCACACCAGCGCCGCCACTGAGCCACCGTTTGCCGGCAGACGGCGGGATTTCTACAGCGCTGCGACGTAAATCTTCAAGAGGTCCTCGGCGGAAAATTTCCCCGCGAGCTCCTGCGCGGCGCGGCGAAGCTCAGGTTCTGCGATGCCGAAGGCCGCGATGTGCTGCGGCAGCCCTAGCGAGCCGATGAAGCCGTAGACGTCGTCCGCGCTCGGCAGAAGCGCCGTCCGCTCCGGGATCCGCGTCGCGAGATAGCGCATGACGTGGGGAAGGAGAAGGCACGAGGTGACGCCGTGCGGGATCCCGTGGCGCGCCCCGATCTGCTTGCCCATCGTGTGGCTCAAACCGCCGGCCGACTCGGCGGGCAGCGTGAAAGAAAACCACGCCGCCAGCTGGTTTGCGGTCCGTACCGACACGTCCCGCGGCGAAGCCTTCGCCTTGGGCAGCGAGTCGAACAAGCGGCGGATCGATTCCAACGCCATCACGTCGTTGAAGGGGTGCTCGCCCTCCGCGAGAAATCCCTCGACCGCGTGGTCGAGCGCGCGGATGCCGGTCGACAGCCAGAGCTCCATGGGCGTCATCACGGTCAGCTCGGCGTCGTAGATGACGCTGGTCACCCTCAGCCGCGGGTTGCGTACACCCGCCTTGTCGCCGTGCTCGTTGGTGAAACCGGCGCCCACGCCGAGCTCGGCGACCGAGAGAGTCGTCGGCACGGCGGTATGAGGCACGGCGTCGAGGCGGAGCGAGATGATCTTGGCCGCGTCGATCGGGCTGCCCCCGCCGAAGCTCACTACCCAGTCAGCGCGACCGTCGATGAGCCGCACGGCCTCATCGATGTCGGCCTGCGGGGCGTGCTGGCCGATGACGACCGTGCATGCGGGTCGGATGGGCAGGCGGTCGACCGAACCGCGCAGCGAGCGCGTGGTGACGACCACGACGGTTTTCCCCTCGAGCTCGCGGAGCTTCTCCGCGGATCCCGCGCCCCAGTGAATGAGGCTCGGATTGGAGTACGTGAAGGTCGGCATACTACGGAAGCTTGAGCATTTCCCACGGGCAGCGCGTCGTGCAGGCAGGCGAGCCGCTGAGCTCCGCACGGGCCGCGATGATCCTGCTTCACGGGCGAGGAGCGACGGCCGAGGACATCATGACGATCGC
>DATEHC010000081.1:0-3086 GCA_035279785.1 Candidatus Dormiibacterota bacterium | reverse complement strand
CCGGCATCGGTCCCGGCATCTGCGGTCGCTGCTACGAGGTCGGTGAAGACGTGGCCGCGAAGTTCGACGCCCGGTTCGTGAACCCGGGCCGGGAAGGCAAGTGGCTGCTCGACCTGGCTGCGGCGAACGCGGCGCAGCTGGGGGCGGCGGGGGTCAAGGGCGCGTACGACATCGGCATGTGCACCAAGGAGAGCTACCTCTTTCCGTCGCACCGGCGCCATCCCGACGGAACGCGATTCGGCGCGATCGTCGCCCTGAGGTGAGCGTCGCCGGCAACCTCGCGGCGATTCGTCAGAACATCGAGCGCGCCGGCGGGAACCCCGACGAGATCGCCATCGTCGCCGTGACCAAGGGATTCGGCGCGGACGTAGCGCGTGAAGCGGTGAGAGCCGGCCTGAGCATCCTCGGCGAGAACCGCGTCCAGGAAGCGCTGGCGAAGATGCCCGAGGTGGAGGGCGCCACGTGGCACCTCATCGGCCACCTGCAGACGAACAAGGTCAAGCTCATGCTCGGCCGCTTCGCCCTCGTCCACTCGCTTGATTCAACGCATCTCGCCGAAGCCTTAGGCCGCCAGGATCGGTCGCAGCGGGTGCTGGTCGAAGTCAACGTCGCACGTGAGACGCAGAAGAGCGGAGTGGCGCCGGAGGGTGCTCTGAAGCTGATCGAGACTGCGGCCGGGCTCGTCGACGTCCACGGTTTGATGGCGATAGGACCGACGCACGGCGATCCGAGACCTGCTTTCGAAGAGCTGCGGCGTATCCGAGACCGCGCTCAGGAACGCCTGGGAGCGCCCCTGCCTATCCTTTCCATGGGCATGAGCGGCGACTACGAGGACGCGGTGTGCGCGGGCAGCACGATGCTGCGGCTCGGCACCGCGCTGTTCGGGCCCAGATACCGATAGAACAAAATGGGACTGCTCATCACGTTGATCATCTGGGTCATCCAGCTGTTCGTGCTGCTGGTGTTCATCCGCGTGATCCTTTCATGGCTCAGCCCGTACCCGACCAACTCGTTCACGCGGTTCTTCTGGCTCGTCACCGAGCCCGTGCTGGCGCCGATCCGCCGCAGCCTGCCGCTGATGTCGGGCATCGACCTGTCCCCGCTGGTCGTGTGGATCGCCTCGATCCTGCTGATCGGAGTCCTGCGCAGCTTCGCCGCGTAGAATCACAGTTCGCTCGGCGTTGACGGAGACAGTTAGGCCCGTCTGAGCGGCCGACAGAGAGCCACGCGAGGTGCGCCGGGCGCGCGCAGGGCGCACCAAGCTGAGAGCGTGGCGGCCGATGACGGGTTCGAGATCACTCCCGAGCCGTAACCCAAAGAGCGTCCGAGGTGCCTGCTTCGCGCCGGGCGCGCGCAGGGCGCACCTTGGAAATCTGGGTGGTACCGCGGGTCCTTTCCAGGACTCGTCCCAGGGATGGCCGGCGGATATCTCTTGGGAGTGACGAGTTGTTCGAAAAGGTAGACCAGCGGGTCAGCTTTCCGGAGCTCGAGGTCGAGCTCATGAAGCGGTGGAAGAAGGAGAAGACCTTCCAGAAATCGCTGGACCTGCGCGAAGGCAGGCCGCGTTTCGTCTTCTACGAAGGGCCGCCAACGGCCAACGGCAAGCCGGCGACGCATCACATCCTCGCGCGCGCATTCAAGGACCTTTTCGGTCGCTACAAGACGATGAAGGGCTTCTACGTCGAGCGCAAGGCGGGATGGGATTGCCATGGGCTGCCGGTCGAGATCGAGGTCGAGAAGAAGCTCAAGATCTCGGGCAAGTTCGACATCGAAAACGAGATCGGCGTCGAGCGCTTCAACCAGCTGTGCCGCGAGAGCGTCTACGAATACGTCGAGGACTGGGTCGCCTTCAGCGAGCGAATGGCCTTCTGGCAGGACTACGAGCACGCGTACTGGACGCTGACGTCCGACTACATCCAGTCGGTGTGGTGGGCGCTGAGCGAAATGTGGAAGCAGGACCTGGTCTACAAGGGATTCCGCGTCGCTCCTTACTGCTCGCGCTGCGCGACGCCGCTGTCGAGCCACGAGCTGGCGCAGGGCTACCAGGACAACGTGCCGGACCCAAGCGTCTACATCCGATTCCGTCTCAAAAAAGACCCCAACACCTCGATCCTCGCCTGGACGACGACGCCCTGGACGCTGCCGGGCAACGTGGCGCTCGCGGTCGACAACGACATCGACTACGTCAAGGTCAAGGAAGGAGACGAGTACCTGATACTCGCCGAGGCTCGGATCCCCGTGCTGCGCGAATCGCCGCACGTGGTCGAGCGCATGAAGGGCAGCGAGCTGGTCGGCCTCGAGTACGAGCCGCTCTATCCGTATTCAGTGCCAGAGGACGGCAGGGCGCAGTACGTCGTCGACGCGGACTTCGTGTCGACCGAGGAAGGCACCGGCGTCGTCCACACGTCGGCCCTGTACGGCGTCGACGACCTCCGCCTCTGCCAGGAGAAGGGGATTCCGTTCAAGCACACCGTCGGCCTCGACGGCAAGTTCCTGCCTTACGTCGACAAGTTCGCCGGACTCCATGTCAAGGAGGCCGACCCGCTGATCATCGACGACCTCAAGGCCCGCGGTTTGCTCTACCGCTCGGAGACGATCCTGCATACCTACCCGTTCTGCTGGCGCTGCAAGACGCCGCTCATCTATTACGCGCTCGATGCGTGGTACATCCGCACGACGGCGCGTAAGGATGAGCTCCTCGCCAACAACAACGCGACCAACTGGGTGCCGGAACACATCAAGACCGGGCGCATGGGCGAGTGGCTGCGCAACAACGTCGACTGGCAGTTCTCGCGCAGCCGCTACTGGGGCACGCCCGTGCCGATCTGGGTCTGCGAGCAGTGCGACGAGAAGCGATGCGTGAGCTCGGCCGCCGAGCTCGGACTGAAGGACAGCGACGATCTCCACCGACCGTACATCGACGCGGTGACCCTGAAGTGTGAGAAGTGCGGCGGGGAGATGAAGCGCGTGCCCGAGGTGCTCGACACGTGGTTCGACTCGGGGTCCATGCCGTTCGCGCAGCGGGGCTATCCGCGAGCGGGCGAAGAGCAGTTCAAGGAGACCTTCCCCGCCGACTTCATCTCCGA
>DATEHC010000080.1:0-4982 GCA_035279785.1 Candidatus Dormiibacterota bacterium | reverse complement strand
TGGCGGATGGCGTCATCGCGACCCGCACCTCGCAGCCGGCCTGGGTCAGTGCCGACGCCAGGTCGACGACCTTGTACGCGGCGATGCCGCCGGAGACAAGCAGCGCGAGGCGAAGCCCGCGTAGCTCGTCAGGAATCGGCGTGGAGTCTAGTGGCACATTACTAAGTTTGGCGTTCGCGAGCCTCGCGGATGATCCGCAGAATCTCTTCCACCACGCGGTCGAGGTCGTCATTGACCACGACGTGGTCGTAGTGCGGAGCGAAGGTCATCTCGAGCTCGGCGATCTGCCGCCTCGACAGGCGGTCCGCCTCCGTCTCGCTGTTGCGCAGCAGCTGGCGGCGCTCGAGCTCCTCGACCGAAGGCGGCGCGACGAAGATGAAGATGCCGTCGTTCTCCGCGTGCCGCACCTGCTCCGCGCCCTGGACGTCGATTTTCAGCACCGTGTCGTACCCCTCGGCACGCGCCTGCTCGACCCGTTCGCGGAGCGTCCCGTAGAGATTGCCGTCATACACGGCGTGCTCCATGAACTGGCCTTCCTGGACCATCTGCTCGAACTGCTCGCGCGTGACGAACGTGTAGTTCATGCCCGGAACCTCGCCGGGTCGAGGCATGCGCGTCGTGGCGGACACCGAGTAGCGCAGGTTCTTGTCCCGCGCCAGGAGGCGCTTGATGATGGTGTCCTTGCCAACCCCGGACGGACCGGAGATGATCACCAGCAGTCCGCGTCTCATGTGAGCGACGCCCAGCAACTCTCGAAGTCGGCGGGCGGAGCCACCTCGAAGCTCATCTCCTGGCGCGTCCGCGGGTGGCGCAGCCTGAGCCGCCAAGCGTGGAGCATCGGACGCTCGACGCCTGCTTCGCGGCCGCCGTACTCGGCATCGCCCACGATCGGGTGTCCGAGCGCGGCGAGATGAACGCGGATCTGATGGGTGCGTCCCGTGTCGAGGTCACAGCGAAGCAGGGTATGTGAAGCGCGCCGTCCTGCGACCTCGTACCTCGTGCGGGCGAAACGGCCGCCAGCGACGACCGCCATGCGTTTGCGGTCCACCGGGTGCCGCCCGATCGGGCCCTCGAGCTCGCCGCCCTCGTCCTTGACCCGCCCTCGGACGATCGCCAGGTAGGTGCGGCTCAGCGTGCGGTCGCCGAGCTGGGCGGACAGCGCCCGGTGGCTGACGTCGTTGCGCGCGACCACGATCAGGCCCGACGTGCCTCGGTCGAGGCGGTGGACGATGCCGGGCCGCGTCGCGCCGCCCTCGCCCGACCATGTGCCGCCGCGGCCGAGCAGCGCATGGACGAGCGTTCCCGAATAGTGGCCCGGGGCGGGGTGCACCACCATGCCCGCGGGCTTGTTGATCACGGCGAGGTCGTCGTCCTCGTAGAGCACGTGGAGCGGGATCGGCTCGCCGGTGGGCACCGGTGCGTAGGCCTCCGGGACCTCGTAGTCGACGACGTCACCGGCGGTCACGCGGTCCGAAGGCTGCGCCGGCCCGCCGTTGAGCCGGGCCAGGTGGCTTTTGATCAGGCGCGCCGCCGCGGCGCGGCTCAAGTCGGGCGCGTGGTCGGCGAGGAAGCGGTCGAGTCGCGCCGCCGGGGCGGATGCGACCAGGCGCTGGGACCCTCGCGTCCCCCGCGAGCTCACGTCAGAGGCTCTGAGTTCTGTGAGATTACTTTCGCATGGCGTAGGTCGCGATCAGCAGCACGACGCCGATCGAGATCGCGGAGTCCGCCACGTTGAACACCGGCCAGAAGTGGACGTTGATGAAGTCCGTCACCGTCCCGTAGACGATGCGGTCGAACCCGTTGCCGACGGTACCGCCAAGGATCAGGCCCAGGACCGCGTCGTTCCACTGCGTCCCGGGGTTGCGGAAGACGTAGATCACGAGCCCGATCGAAACCAGGATCGACGCGATCAGGAAGAGCCACGCGCCCGCCGGGGCGATGCCGAACGCGGCGCCCGAGTTGCGCACGTTCGTGATTCCGAGGAGGTGGCCGAAAACAGGTGTCTCAGTGCCATATGGGATCTGGGCGGCAACCAGGCTCTTCGTGATCCGGTCGAGCACGAAGACCGCCAGGGCGACCGCGATGAACAGGACGCGACCCGACGTCAGGCGCGTTTGAGGCCGATCCAGATCTGCTCTCCTTCGATCATTCCCTGCTCTCCGTCAAAGCCATCGTGCCGGCCAGGCGCCAGCGTGGCTGACAGTGTCTCAGCCTTGATGTAGTCGCCGTGGTGCTCGATCGCGCGCGCGACCAGGCCGTCGGCCTCGAACCGCGTCTCGATGCGGTCTTCGATGTTGAAACCAAGCTTCTTACGGCGGTCCTGGATGAGGCGCACGATCTCGCGGGCCAGGCCCTCCAGCTTCAGCTCCTCGGTGATGGTGGTGTCCAGCCTCACCTCCGGCGCGCCGAAGGTCACCTGCTTCACGTTGAGCTCGTCGCGGATGATGGCGACGATCTCCTCCGGAAGCTGCTCACCGGTCAGCGCGATGCTCGCCAGCGGCTGCCTCACCTTCAGCCGGGCCGCGTCCCGCGCCGCCAGGCCCGCCTCGACCGCCTGGCGCGCCCGTGCCATGTCGGCCTCGACCTCCGCGAAGTGCGCCACACCGGGTTGGGGGAAGTCGCTGAGGTGCACTGACGTGTCGCCGGCCAGGTTGCGGAAGATGGCATCCGACGCGAAGGGCGCGAACGGCGCCATCAGCTGGCTGACCGTGAGCAGCGTCTCGTACAGCGTCTGGTAGGCGGCGAGCTTGTCTCGGTCCGACTGCGACTTCCAGAAGCGGCGGCGCGAGCGCCGGATGTACCAGTTCGACAGGTCGTCGACGAAGCGCTGGATGCGCCTGGCCGGCTCGTTCGCGTCGTAGGCGTCGAGGCCCGCGGTCACCGACGACACCAGGCCACTGAGCCTGGAAAGCAGCCAGCGGTCGAGCACGTGACGCTCGGTCAGCGGAACCTGCGGCTGCGAAGAGTCGAACTTGTCCAGCCGCGCGTAGGTGACGAAAAACGAGTAGCAGTTCCATAGCGGTATGAAGAACTGCTGGACCACCTCACGCAGGGCGGCGTCACCGGTGCGGTAGTTCTCTCCGACCGGGCTCGACGTATAGAAGTACCAGCGCACCGCGTCCGAGCCAAACGTGTCAAAGAGGTAGTTGGGGTCGAGCACATTGCCGCGCGACTTGGAAGCCTTCTTGCCCTTCGGATCGACGACGTGGCCGAGGCAGATCACGTTGCGGTACGAGTTCTGTTTGAAGAGCAGCGTCGAGATGGCGAGCAGCGTGTAGAACCAGCCACGCGTCTGGTCGATCGCCTCGGAGATGAAGTCGGCGGGGAAGGTCTCCTTGAAAAGTGCCTCGTCGTGGCGCGGGTGCCCGCGCTGCGCGAAGGGCATCGAGCCTGAATCGAACCAGGTGTCCATCACCTCAGGTACACGGCGCATCACGCCGCCACAGCTCTCGCACTTGAGCGTGACTGTGTCGATGAACGGACGGTGCAGGTCGACGTCGGGTTTCAGCCCGAGCTCTTCCGCCGAGCTGACGCAGCGCTTCTCATCACATCCTTCGCAGGTCCAGATCGGAACCGGGGTGCCCCAGTACCGGCTGCGCGAGAACTGCCAGTCGACGTTGTTTTCGAGCCAGTCGCCCATGCGCCCGGCCTTGATGTGCCCCGGCACCCAGTTGGTCGCGTTGTTGTTGGCGATGAGCTCGGCCTTGCGCTCGGTGGTCTTGATGTACCAGGAGTCAAGCGCGTAGTAGACGAGCGGCGTCTTGCAGCGCCAGCACTCGGGGTACGTGTGCAGGATGGTCTCCGACCTGTACATCAGCCCCCGCTCCTTGAGGTCGTCGATGATCACGGGGTCAGCCTCCTTCACGTGAAGCCCCGCGAACTTGTCGACGTAAGGCAGGAACTTTCCGTCCAGGCCGACGGTGTGCTTGAAGGGAATCGCTTTCTCCTGGCAGAGGCGGAGGTCGTCGACGCCGTAGAGCGCAGAGGTATGCACGATCCCGGTGCCCTCCTCAGTCGATACGAAGTCGGCGTCGACCACGTACTGCGCGCGTCCCTCGGCGGGCACCGAGTAGGGATACAGGGGCTCATACGAGAGCCCGACGAGGTCGCTTCCTTTCATCCGGAAGACGATCTCGTACGGGCCGTCGATCACGCCGAGGCGGGCCTCGGCGAGGACCAGGAACTCGTCTCCGTGCTCGGTCTTCTGCCTGACCCTCACGTAGTCGACGTCGTTGTCGACGGCGAGAGCGACATTGCCGGGGAGCGTCCATGGGGTGGTCGTCCAGGCGAGGATGGAAGTGGTCGGATCCTTCTTGACCTTGAACCTGACGTAGACGCTCGGGTCGGGGACGTTGTCGCGATAACCCTGCGCCAACTCGTGGCTGGAGAGCGGCGTGGCGCAGCGCGAGCAGTAGGGCGCCACCCGAAAGCCCTTGTACACCAGGCCCTGCTTCCACATCTCGCTGAGGGCCCACCACACCGACTGGATGTAGTCCGGGCTCAGCGTCCAGTAAGCGTTCTCGTAGTCCAGCCAGAACGCCATCCGGCGGCTGAAGGCGACCCAGTCCTCGACGTATTCGTAGACGCTCTGCCGGCAGAGCTCGTTGAAGCGTTCGACGCCGACCTCGTTCTCGATCTCGAACTTGCCCGAGATGCCGAGCTTCTTTTCGACCTCGATCTCGACCGGCAACCCGTGCGTGTCCCAGCCGGCCTTGCGCTCCACATAGAACCCGCGCATGGTCTTGTAGCGGCCGAAGAGATCTTTGAAGGCGCGGGCCAGGATGTGATGCGTCGCGGGTTTGCCGTTGGCTGTGGGTGGGCCCTCGTAGAAGACAAAGCGAGGCCTGCCCTCGCGCAGCTCCAGCGATTTCTGGAACGTGCCTTCGGCCTGCCAGCGCTCCATGAGCTGCTGCTCCAGCTCCGGAAAGCTGACCTTCTGATCGACCTTTTCAAACATCCGGTCAGCCGATGTTACGCAGGGC
>DATEHC010000079.1:0-12786 GCA_035279785.1 Candidatus Dormiibacterota bacterium | reverse complement strand
TGGTCATCGAAGAGAACGCGGTCCAGGGCTTGGCCAAGCTCGACGATCGATTCGACGTCTGCTTCATCGACTTGCTCAACTCATTCCGGTCAGAGGACGTCACCCGTCAGGTTTTCGACCTCTGCATGGAGCGACTCGATGCCGGCGGGCTGTTGATGGCCGACAACGCTCTGCGACAGGGCGAGGTGCTGCGCCCGTCGAACCAGCAGGCGAAGAACGTCGCGGCTTACAACGACCTGGTGGCGAGGGATTCGCGGCTCGAGAGCGTCGTGATCCCGATCCGCGACGGCCTGTCGGTGGCCCGCGTCAAGGGCTGAAACCCCGCCTTAGTCCGGACTATGAGCGCGTGCAGCGCACGAAAACCGGTAGTTAGTCCGGACTATCGCGTGGTGGGCTGGGCCGCGTCGCCCTCGATCCAGTACGTCCCGTCGGCGGCGTGCTCTTTCTTCCAGATCGGCACCGACTCCTTGAGCCGGTCGATGCCCCACTGGCACGCCGCGATCGCCTCATGGCGGTGGGGCGCGGAGACGCAAACAACGACCGACGCCTCGCCGATCTCGAGGTGGCCGGTGCGGTGGGCCATCGCCACCCGCGCGCCCGGCCAGCGCTCCTTGATCTCCTCGCCGATCTTTCGCATCTGCGGAACGGCCATCTCCGCGTAGGCCTCGTAGTCGAGGTGCGTCACCGACTGTCCGCGCGAGTTGTCGCGCACGATGCCCGTGAAAGTGCAGATCGCACCGGCTCCCGGGTGCGTGACAACCCCTTCGAGCTCGCGCGCGTCGATCGGCCCGGTGACGACGTCGTAGCGCACTAGAAGCCGCCGCTCACGGGCGGTATGAAGGCGACCTCGTCACCGTCCGCGACGACCGCGTCCCAGTCGACGAACTCGTGATTCAGCGCGGCGCTCACGGCGGCCTGCGGCGGCAGCTCGGGATGGTAGGCACGCATCGCGGCGTAGACGCTCGCCACGCTTGCGGAAGGCGACGATTTCACGTCCTGTGTTTCGAGGCCCGCGAGTTCTCGCAGCCGAGCGAAGAACCGCACCCGAATCGCTATGGCTACGACCATGTGGCCATCTTAGGCGACGAAAACGTGGACCTCTTTGCCGGAATCGAGCGCGCGTTCGACGGTGGCGCGCGTTCCCTCCGACGAGCCGTCCCAGAACGCCACGAGCACGTCCACGGCATTGACCAACCGCTGGTTTCGCGCCGCGGCCCGGCTTGCGTCGGAGAGCTCGTCGAAAGAGGCGGCCATCACCTGGACGGCAATGCCGCGGTCCCGCGCCGCCTTGGTGGCTGCCGCGTCGACCCCGCTCGCGCTGCCCGTGATGATCGAAGCATTCTTCGGAAGGGAGCTGACGTACTCGGACACCCGCGCCGGCTCCTTGAAGTGCCGGCTGCCGACGATCCCGACCTTCAACTAGCCGGCCGCGGAAGCGCTCTTGCCGATCTGGTGGATGTTGTTCTGAAACATCTCGCGCAATCTGGCCGCCTGGCGGTCGTAGTCGTCCTGGTCAGGCCAGCTGTCACGCGTGTCGAGCACCTCGCGCGGCACGCCGGGCACGCGGTTAGGGATCTGCAGCCCGAATACGGGATCCAGGTGCGTGGCAACGCTGTGCAATTCGCCCGAGATCACCGCGCGCACGATCGCGCGCGTATGCGCGATCGACATCCGCTCGCCCACCCCATACGGGCCGCCCACCCAACCGGTGTTGAGCATCCACACGTCTACGTGGTGGCGCTTGACGCGCTCGACCAGCATGTCCGCGTAGCGCTCGGGAGGAAGGACGAGGAACGGCGCCGCGAAGCACGTGCTGAAGGTCGCCTCGGGCTCCGTCACACCACGCTCCGTGCCGGCCACCTTCGCCGTGTACCCGCTCAGGAAGTAGAAGCGGATCTGCTCCTCATCGAGTCGCGCGACCGGCGGCAGGACTCCGAAAGCGTCCGCGGAAAGGAACATGACATTGTGCGGGTGGCTGCCCATGCCGGACAGCACGGCGTTCGGTATCAGGTCCACCGGGTAGGCCGCGCGCGTGTTCTCGGTCTTCTCGTCCGAGTCGTAGTCCGGCACGCGGGTCCGCGGATCGAAGACGACGTTCTCGAGAATCGTGCCGAAGCTCTCGGTAGCCGTGTAGATCTCGGGCTCGGACTCCTTCTTGATGCGAATCGTCTTGGCGTAGCAGCCGCCCTCGAAGTTGAAGATGCCGCGGTCGCTCCATCCGTGCTCGTCGTCCCCGATGAGGCGGCGCGACGGATCCGCGGAAAGCGTGGTCTTGCCCGTGCCGCTCAGGCCGAAGAAGAGAGCCACGTCGTCGCCGTCGGGACTCATGTTGGCCGAGCAGTGCATCGGAAAGACGTTCTGAGCGGGCAGCAGGTAGTTGAGCGCCGTGAAGATCGACTTCTTGATCTCGCCGGCATATCCGGTGCCGCCGATGAGCACCATCTTGCGACCGAGGTTGACGAGCACGAACGTCTCGCTGTGGCTGCCATCTCGCGCGGGGTCTGCCTTCACCGACGGAAGCGCGATGACCGTGAACTCCGGCTCGAAGCTCATCAGCTCGTCTGCGTTCGGCCGGATGAACAGGTTTCGCGCAAACAGGCTGTGCCACGCCATCTCGGTGACGACGCGCACGCGGAGCCGGTAGCGAGGATCGGCGCAGGCGAAAACGTCCTGCGTGTAAACGTCGTGCGTGTCGATGAACTCCTGCATCCGGCGAAGGAGGCCGTCGAATTTCTCAGAGGCGATCGGCTGATTGCCCGGATGCCACCAGATCGCGTCCTGGCTGGTCGGTTCCTTGACGAAGAACTTGTCCTTGGGTGAGCGACCCGTGTGCTTCCCGGTCTCGGCGGTCAGCGCTCCCGTGGAAACGACCGAAGCCTCGCCGCGCAGGATGGCCTGCTCGTAGAGCGCGGCAGGGCTCAGGTTCCGCCTTTCGACGGCCACACCACTCTTCAGAACCACGCTATCTAAACGCTAAGCGATGCGCGCCCGGCTGCGCGCGCTCGCGCGCCGGCGCTGCTTCCCCGTGACGTAGTCCACGAGGATGTACTCGCCCAGCCGGTCGGGCGACACGAAGAACGCCCGGCCCTTGTTGATCCGCGTCATCTGGTTGATGAACTCGGTCAGGTAGGGACCGCGCTCGAGCATGAACGTGTTGATCGTGATGCGGTCGCGCGTGCACCGCTTGACCTCACTCAGAGTCTGCTGGATCGTCCTGTAGGTCGGTGGGTACGCGAACGACGCGCGCCCGTTGTCCTCGAGGTGGGCGGTCGGCTCGCCGTCCGTGATCATGATCACCTGGCGATTGCCGCGGTGCTTGGCCAGCAGTGACCGCGCGAGCTGGAAGCCGTGCTGCATGTTGGTGCCGTAGACGTAGTCGTTGAGCGCCAGCTGCGGAAGCGTCTGCGGCTTCAGCTCCACCGCGTAGTTGGAGAACCCGACGACGTAGAGCGAATCGCGCGGATACTGCGAGCGGATCAGCGAATCGAGCGCGATCGCGACCTTCTTGGCGGCCAGGAAGCATCCGCGCAGGAACATCGAGCGGCTCATGTCGATCATCAGGACGGTCGAGGCCTGCGACATGTGCTCGGTCCGGTGGACGATGAAGTCCTTCGGGGCCATCTTGACCGGCACCTTCGGACCCTCGCGCACGATCGAGTTGAATAGCGTCTCCTTCATCTCGAGGAGGAATGGGTCCCCGTACTCGTACTCCTTGAGCTCCTCCGACGCATCGACGCCCGCGCCGCCGCGCCACAGGTGGTGCTGGCCCATGCGGGTCTTCTTCAGCTGGTCGAAAATGTCACGCAGCGCCGCCTGCCCGATGCGCCGCATGCCGCGCGGCGTGAGCTCCAGGCGGCGACCCTTGCGCTCGACGTAGCCCGCCTTCTCGAGCACGTCGGTCACCTGGCGCAGCTGGTCGAGCGCCTGGCGGGCATCCGGACCGAGCAGCTCCTGCGCGAGCGAGCGGTCGACATCGTCAGGCCGGAAGCTGCCCCGCTCGAGCTGAGACTCGAGGCGGTCCATTCGCTGCAGCCGCTCCATCAGCGACATCGCCTCGCCCATCGACAGCGGGTCCTCGCCGAAGAACGGATAACGCTCCGTCATCTCGGAGGGCGGCATCATCGCCTGCATGAAGCCCGACAGCCGCGCGAGCTCGAGCCGCAACGAATCGTCCTGCAGGAGCGCGTCCATCATCTGACGCAGCTCTTCGCGCGCCTCGGGGCTCAGCGACTGCAACAGCGATTGCATCTGCGCCATCTGCCGCTGCAGGTGCTCGAGCAGCTCGTCGAGGGAATTGATTCCGGGCGGGAACATGTCGCCGTACTTCTGCATGAAGCCGTTGAAGTCCGGCGTGCGGCCTTCCATCCGCTGCTCGAGCATCTTGTTGAGGTCGCGGACCATGTCGCGCACGCGTGACAGGTCCTGGCCCTGCATCTGCTGCAGCGAGCTCTTCATCCCCTGGAACATCTGGTTGACCATCTGCTGCTGCAGCTGCTGCATCAGCTCGTCGAACTTCTGCCGCGCCTGGTCGTCGACGAACTCGTAGTTGCGCAAGCCCTTGACGCGGCCGCCGAGATCCTCAGGCAGCCTGTCGAGCTGGTCGTTGCGCTGGCGAGCGATGCGGTCGAGCAGCTTCCGCGCGTCCTCGGACGCCTCCTTGAGGCGCTGCTCGATGCCCTTGCGCTCGGTGTCGATCACGTCCTGCACCTTCTGCCGCAGCTCCTCGACGGTGGAATCGAGGTTGTAGCGGCCGAGCTCTCGCTCTCGCGCTTCGCGCAGCTGCTTCAGGAGCTGCTCCAGGCCCGGCATGTTCGGCGAGCCCCACCGCAGAAAGCGCTGGAGCGCGGCGTTGAGGTCGCCGTAGTTCATCAGGTCGTCGGACAGGGAGTCGAGGACGTCCCCGGCGTCGAGCTCATCGAGCTTCTGGCTCCCGTCCCATCGGGAATATCTGAACTTGCCTGTGGCCACTAGCCGATCACGCTAGCAGGCCGCCAACCTCCCAGAGCACGTTCGATGGTGCGCGCCGCGCGCAGCGCTGTGGCGTCGCGGAAATTGCCCGCGACGACCTGGACCCCGATCGGCATACCCTCCGACGAGGTCCCTGCCCTCACCACGACGCAAGGGTTGCCAGAGAGCGAGTAGGGGATCGTGTAGCTGAGCTGGTGGTCGGCGATCGGCTTGAGCTTGAGCAACGGCGCGATGTCAGGCGCGACCGGGCTCAGCACCAGGTCGAAGCGCGACATGAACTTGAGGAAGGCGCTGCGGAAGGCGTCCCAGCGCTCGTAGATCCGCTCGTAGCTCATGTGCTTGCGACCCCAGAAACCGAGGGTCACCTGGTAGGCCTCGCCCAGCGACGGCGGGCGCTCCTCGGTGACCGTGCAGCCCGCGCGCCCAAGCGCTCGCGCCGCGGCCTTGACCGTCGCGGCGATGGTCGGCGTCGGGCGGGCCATCCCGTCGTCCGCGTACCAGGCGACGCGAAGACCGTCCAGCTTCGGCGAGGTCCACGCGCGCACCGGGACGATGCCGGAGTCGACGCCATCCGGTCCGGCGAGCACTTTCATCGCGATCCGCAGGTCGGAGACGTATCGCGCCATCGGCCCGACCTGGCTGCGCACGTCGGTCATACCGCCGACCAGGCCGTAAGTGCCGGTCACCGGGATCAACCCCGCGGTCGGCTTGAGGGCGGCCACGCCGCAGTAGTGCGCAGGGATGCGCAGGCTGCCACCCGAGTCGCTGCCGAGCCCGAGCGGAGAACCACCGGCCGCGATGATCGCCGCCTCGCCGCTGCTCGTCGCGCCGGGCGTGCGGTTGATGTCGTACGGATTTCGGGTCGCGCCGCGCGCGGGAGACCAGCCATCGTCCTCGGTGCCACCGGGAGGGCAGTTGGTCTTGCCGATCAGGATCGCGCCGGCCCTACGGAGTCGGGCGACCACGGTTGCGTCGTGGTCGGGGATGCGGCTCCGAAGCATGCGAAGGCCGGTCGTGGTGGGCAGGCCCGCGGTGTTGAACACGTCCTTGACCGTGAACGGGACGCCGTGGAGAGCTCCGAGCACCGCATGCCGGCCCTTGGCGCGCCGGTCTGCGGCGCGGGCTTCCTTGATCGCGCTCTCGGCGGTCGCGAACACGACCGCGTTCAGTCGCGGGTTGACGGTGTGGATGTGCTCCAGGTGCGCGCGGACGACCTCGACCGAGGACAGCTTCTTGGCCGCGATCGTTCGGGCGAGCCAGCCCGCCGGGGCGCCGATGACGTCTCTCACGGGCGGAGAGATTAGCCGCCAGGAACGTCAGTTAGTCCTGACTATCCAACTATTCCGGCGGCAAAAAGCACGGATGGTCCGGACTATCCGGGGAAGGCGGGCTCGCTTAGACGGTGTCTCCGGGCTTGATGTCCAGGACCCTGACGCCGTTCCCCACCAACTCCTGGAGCTGGTCGGGACGTCCGGCCAGGATCGGGAACGTGCCGAAGTGCATCGGCACGACGGTCTTGACACCAAGCAGCTCCACAGCCTTGGCCGCGCGCTCCGGCCCCATGGTGTAGAACCCGCCGATCGCCAAGAACGCGGCGTCCAGCTTGTCCAGCTCACCGATCAGCTTCATGTCGCTGAAGACGTCGGTGTCGCCGCCGAAGTAGATGGTGAAGCCGTTCTCGAACTCGATGACCAGGCTGCACGCCTCACCGCCGTAGACGATCGATCCGTCGTCGTCGGTGATCCCGCACGAGTGCTCGGCGTGCACGAGCGTGACCTTGATCCCGTCGACGTCGATCGTCCCTCCCTTGTTGGCGGCGATGAGCGAGTCGCCGGGGAGGCCTTTCGACTGCAGCCAAGCGCCTGTCTCGACGATGCAGATCACAGTGGGCTTGGTGCGGCGCGCGATCTCCAGGGCGTCGTGGATGTGGTCGAAGTGCCCATGCGTGATGAGCATGAGGTCGCACCTGTCGATCGTCTTCAGGGTCTCGGGCGCGGCCGGGTTGCCCATGACCCACGGGTCGATCAGGATCTCCTTGCCCTTCGCGCTTCGGGCCTTCCAGGTTCCGTGACCAATCCACGTGAAGCTGACTTCACCGTTGAGCGCCATGTCCTACCCCCACTGTTTCCGTGCGAAAAACCGATTCTCCCACAGGGGCTGAACGATCGCGGTGGACGGCCAGCAGCGCCGCGATCCAGATGCAGAGGATGCCGAGCACGCCGAGCTCGGCGAGCAGCCGCAGCACGAGAAGGTCCGAGTACCCGCTCACGAGGAGCGTCTGCATGCGGTTGTGACCCGGGCCGAGCAACATGTAGCCGGCGGCCACCAGCGCGGCAACCGTCCAATCGCGCCGGCGGATGGACCAAGCGACCAGGACGAGGATCGGCGCCAGCAGTAGCACCAGGTGCGTGCCCCACGAATAGCTCGCGACCAGCGGAGTGACGGCGACGATGGCGGCGGCCTCGAGCCCCTTGCCCGCCTGCGATTTGGCCGGTGAACGCAGCACGTAGAAAGTCACGGCCAGCGCCGCGAGCGCGATGACCGTGGTGATCACTCGCGCGGCCGGGGGGCTTCCGTGCACGACGCCGCTGAACGTGCTCGGATCGAACAGTCGCGTGATCGTGCCGCCGGGCGAGTGATTCTCATAGAGCCCCGTGCCCTGGCTCACCGAAGGCAGCACGTTGAAGAGGTATTCGACGAGATAGCGCGGAGAGGCGATGAGCCATAGGCCGAGCCCGACGACGATCGCCCCCGCGAGCATGCGCCAACGCCGGCCCCAGAGGATCAGCAGCCCGACCGGGCCCTGGATCACCTTGATCGCGACAGCTGCGCCGATCGCCGCGCCACCCCACCACAGGTCGGAACGCATCCATGCCCACAACCACACTCCTGACAGCGCGAGCAGGACGAGGTTCACCTGCCCCTCGTCGATGTTGCCGATGACCGGCTCGAAGCTGATCGCGATCAGCACGAGCAACGCGCCGAGCTGCCAGTCGTCGACGTTCAGTGCGCGCAGAGCACAGAAGACGAAGAAGAAAAGCGAGGCGTTGAGTACGAGGATCGCCGCGACGGTGATGACGTGGCTGTCGACCGACGTGAGCGGTTCCAGCATCCACGCGAGCGGCGGCGGCATCACGTACTGCGGTCCGGTCGGCTCGAGGCACCCCGCCGTCTTGCACAGGTCGTACGGGTCAAGCCCCTCGGCGAGCCGGCGCGCAGCCCTCATGTAGCTCTCCTGGAAGTCGCCGAGGTAGGCGCCGAAGGCAAGCGGCTCGACGAGCGCGTGCCACAGGTACAGGGCGCCGATGGGAATTCCTCCAACCGCCAGCAGAAGCGTGCGAAAGCCGCGGTGATCGAGTGCCGTGATCCGGATGGCGCCCGCGGGCGCGCTCACGGCTTTCTGAACACGAAGAGGTGGTTCAGGCCGAGCTCGAACCGCGAGTGCCGCTCGAGTTGGAGACCGGCGCCGGCGAACATCGGGATCGCCTCGCGCGCCTCAAAGCCGTGGTGCTGCTCGTCATGCATGGCGTCGAGCAGGCGCAGCGTCTTGAGGATGCGCAGGATGTCGTCCACCCTTGACGAAGGGACCGTGACCACCAGCCGTCCCCCGCTGCGAAGCCGCGCCGCGCAGCCGGCGGCGAACTCGGCCTGATCGGGGCCCGGGAGGTGCTCCACCACCGCGAGGGCGGCCGCCACGTCGAATGGCTCACCTGGCGGCATGTCGCGCGGAAACGATCCGCGCACATAGGTCACGGTCGATGTGCTGGGGGGGACGGGGTCGAGGTCGATGCCAACCCCGCTGCCGACCCGACCGTTCAGAAGACGGAACAGCGCGCCGTCCGCGCACGCGATGTCGAGGACCCGCGCGCCCTGCTCGACGTAGGGCACCACCCGGCGCGTGCGCTGGGACTGCAGCCAGTAGTCGAGCCACTTCATCGGGAACTTCGGTTCGGCACCCTACCATGCGCGCGTGCTAGCTCTGCTTCGTAGAGTGCTCGGCCGTCCGCTGCTCTGGTGGGGCCTGGCCGCGGTCTGGCTCGTCCGCGACGTCTACGGCAACCTGCTCACCACGAACCGCTCGGACGCGCAGTCGGTCATTCAGGCCGGGGACCGCTGGCTGCACAACCCCTCGGCCATCTACGCCGACACGGCCCGGCACCTGGCGGAGACGGGCCTGGTGCCCGTGACCGGCTTGATCCGGCCTCCCGCGTCCGCCATGCTGGCCGCGCCGTTCTCGCTTCTGCCGTCGTCCTGGCAAGTCCCCGCGTGGACCGCCGGCGATGCCCTCGCCGCCGCGATCGCCCTGTTCCTCGTCTTCCAGCTGGTGGCCGGCGACCCGCTCGAGCGCGCCGTGTATTGGGCGGTGGCGCTGTACGCGCCGCCCCTGTACGCCGAGATCAACGCCGGCCAGATCGGCGGATGGGTGTTGCTGTTGGCGTGCGCAGGGTTCGCTGCCTATCGGCGGCGCCCCGCCCTGGCGGGTGGTTTTGCGGCGGCCGCCGCGTCGCTGAAGCTGTACCCGGCGCTGATGGTCATCGGCGCGCGCTCGCGCTGGCGACCGTTCGTGATCGCGGCAGTGGTCGCCGGCGTCGGCATCACCGTCATCGCGTGCATACCCCTCGGCTTCGGCGGCGCGTGGGGCTACGTGACGCAGGTGCTGCTCCCGTCCTTGCGCGCGCCCAACCCGGACTGCGCCCAGACCTCGGTCGCGACCCTCTTCGGCCGCTCCATCGGTGGCGACCCCTACCCGGTGTTGACGCCGGGCGGCGCGACGCTGGTCCTGCAGTCGCCGATCCACCTACACGTCGTGGCGATGGTCCTGACAGCGCTGACGCTCCTCGCCGTGGTCGTGGCCGCCGTCCTCGCGGCGCGGGCAAGCGCCTGGAACCCGGTGTACGGGATGGCGCTCGGGCTCGGGCTCGGCGGCATCCTGCCGGGCGAGCTGAACCCTTACCAGTACCTGCCGCTGCTGCCGCTCGTCTTGATGGTGCTGGTCATGGCGCTTCGCAACCGGCGCTGGTCTTTCGTCGCGTTGCTCGCGGCCGGCCTTCTCTTGTGGTGGCGCGAACCCTGCCTGACGCCGTTTCCAAATTTGTGGACGATCGGGGCGCTGATCCTTTTTGCGACGAGCGTCGCGTCCGCCCGGTATTTTCGAGCTGAAGAGTGAACAGGCTCTACTACTCGATGTCGGTTTCGCTCGACGGCTATGTCGCAGCGCCGGACGGCTCCATCGACTTTGCTCACATCAGCGAAGAGCTTCACCAGCTGTTCAACGAGGAGGCGCGATCGGTCGGGACCATGTTGCTCGGGCGGCACATGTACGAGCTGCTCCAGCCTTACTGGCCGACCGCCGATCAGGATCCCGCAGCCTCGCCCGCCATCCGCGACTTTGCGGAGATCTGGCGGGCGAAGCCGAAGGTCGTCTTCTCGACGACCCTCGAAACAGTCGACGCCATGAGCCGGCTCGTCCGGACCGATCCGGCCGCTGAGGTGCGCCGGCTCAAGCAGCTGCCGGACAACGACATGGGCGTGGGCGGTCCGACGCTGGCGGCGGCGCTGATCGCCGCGGACCTCATCGACGAGTTTCGGCTGTACGTCAACCCGGTCGTGCTGGGTGGCGGCGTTCCATACCTTCCCCGTGACGCGCCTCGCCTCGAGCTTCGGCTGCTCGAGACAAGGCGATTCGAGGGCGACGTCGTGTATCTGCACTACGAACGAGCTCGCTAGTCGGCGGTGGGCTGAACCCGCGTCAACCACGTCGCCTCTTTCAGGAAGGCGATGAACGTGCTGACCGAGCTCGGCAGCCTGCGGTGCTTCAGGTGGACGATGTGCCAGTCGCGCCGGATCGGAAATCCTCGCACGTGCAGCTCGACGAGCCGACCGCTCGCAATCTCCAGCGCGCATGCGAAACGCGAGAGAACCGCCAGCCCAAGACCTGATTCGACGGCATGCTTGATCGCACCGTTCGAACCCAGCTCCATCGCGACCTGGAGCTTTACGCCGTCCTTGCGCGCCGCCTTCTCGAGGGACCAGCGGCTGCCCGAGGCGGCCTCGCGCATGACGAAGGGCTGATCGGCGAGATCCTTGAGCGTGAGTCCGCGTCGTCCGGCCAGGGGATGGCCGGCGGGCGCGACCACGACCAGCTCATCGCTGAGAAAAGGAATGATCGCGAGCCCCGGATCCTTCAGCGCCGGACCGACGACTGCAAGGTCGAGCTCGTTGCCCAGCACCTGCTCCTGTACGCGTGCGCGCGTGCCGATCTCGAGCGAGATGACCAGCCCCGGGTGCAGCCTCTTGAATGCGCCTAGCGCGGCCGGCAGGAGGTAGATACCGACCGTGGTGCTGGCGCCGACGCGCAGCGTTCCACGCTTGATGCCGCGCATCTCCTCCAGCGCGACGGTCGCGTCATCGAGGACGTCCAGCATCCGCCGCGCATATCCGTAGAGAAGCGTGCCCGCCTCCGTGAGCTGCACCCGCTTGCCCAGGCGGTCGAGCAGCGGCAGGCCGAGCGCCTCCTCGAGCTCCTTGACCTGGTACGAGATGGACGGCTGGCTCAGCCGCAGACGCTGCGCCGCGAGGCTGAAGCTGCTGAGATCGGCGACCGTCTTGAACGTACGCAGCTGGCGCAGGGTGATCGCGCGGTCGAGGTCCAGCTCTGAGTTGCTTCGCGGCACCGCGCCTACGATATAAGCGCAATGGCCCAGCGCAAACCGCGCTCGCTCTCCCCCGTTCGTCGCACGACGCCGAGCCTCGAGGGAGTCGAGGCGCCGCACCGTGAGGCCGCAACCGTCTCCGAGCAGAAGATCAACCAGTACCGCAAGCGCCGGTACCAGGCCCTGCACTCGGAAACCGACGCGGCCAACAAGCGTCGCGCGGCGGGCAAGGCCACAGCACGTGACCGCATCGAGATGCTGCTCGACGCCGGGTCGTTCGTCGAGCTCGACGTCTTCGCGACGCATCGCGCGCATGGATTCGGCATGGAAGACAGGAAGATCGCGGGCGACGGCGTGGTCGCTGGATTTGGAGAGATCGACCGCCGTCCCGTTGCGGTGTACGCCTACGACGCGACCGTGTTCGGAGGCTCGCTGGGCGAGGTCACCGCGGAGAAGATCGTCAAGGTGCAGGAGCTCGCGCTGCGCAACCGCGTGCCGATCATCGGGATCAACGACTCGGGCGGCGCCCGCATCCAGGAAGGTGTGGTTGCGCTTGCAGGCTACGCGGACATCTTCTACCGCAACGTGCGTTCGTCCGGCGTGATCCCGCAGCTCAGCATCATCGCAGGACCTTGCACCGGCGGCGCCGTTTACTCGCCCGCGATCACCGACTTCATCTTCATCGTGGCTGGCCAGGGATTCATGTTCATCACCGGCCCCGAGGTGATCAAGGTCGTCACCGGCGAGTCCATCAATTTCGATGAGCTCGGCGGCGGACAGGTCCACAACGCGACGTCCGGTGTCGCGCACTTCCTGCCCAAGACCGAGCAGGAATGCGCGGCGGAAGTGCGGCGGCTTCTCTCCTATTTACCTTCCTCGAACAACGAACGGCCGCCATTCGTGCCGACCACGGACGACCTGGAGCGGGCCGACGTCGAGCTGCAGACGATAGTTCCCGAGTCGCCTAACAAGCCGTATGACATGCGCGAGCTGGTGTCGCGAGTGCTCGACGGCCGCGAGTTTCTCGAGGTGCAGCCCTTCTTCGCGCAGAACATGATCGTCGGGCTGGGGCGGCTTGGCGGCCACGTGGTCGGCATCGTCGGCAACCAGCCGAAGGTGCTGGCCGGCGCGATCGACATCAACGCGTCCGTCAAGGCAGCGCGCT
>DATEHC010000078.1:0-8877 GCA_035279785.1 Candidatus Dormiibacterota bacterium | reverse complement strand
CTTCGACGTGCACGCGCACGCGCCTGTGGCGGCGGGAACGATTCACCTTGCGATCCTGTCTTTTGATCATGCGGTGGCCTTGGCGCCCTTGCCGGCCTTGCCGGCCTTGCGGCGCACCTTCTCGTCGCGATACCTCACGCCTTTGCCCTTGTACGGCTCCGGCGGACGCAAGCCCCGCAGGTTGGCAGCCACCTGGCCGACGTCCTCGATCGAGATTCCGTTGACCGAGAACTTGGTCGGGTCCTGGACGTCGATGGTGACGCCCTGCGGAGGCTTGAACCGGATCGGGTGCGAGTATCCGAGGTTCAGCACGAGCTCCTCGCCCTGCTTGGCGACGCGATAGCCGACGCCGACGAGTTCGAGGTTCTTGGTGAATCCCTTCTCCACGCCTTCGACCATGTTCGCGACCAGGCTGCGGACGAGCCCATGCAGCGCGCGGTTGCGGAAGCCGTCATCCGGGCGCTCGAAGACGAGCGACCCGTCCTCCTGCTTGACGGTGATCTGGCTCGGGAGGGTGCGCTCGAGCTTGCCCTTCGGCCCTTCGACCGCGACGTGGCCAGGCTTCAGCGAGACCTTCACGGTCTTCGGCACCTGGACGGGCAGCTTTCCGATTCGCGACAACTCTCTCTCCTGATTACCACACGTAGGCGAGGACTTCCCCGCCGAGGCCCTGACGCAGCGCCTGCCGTCCGCTCATCACGCCTTCGGACGTGCTGAGGATGGCGATCCCGAGCCCGCCGAGGACTCGAGGGATCTCGGTCTTGCGCGCGTAGACGCGCAATCCGGGGCGGCTGATCCTCTTGACGCCCGAGATCACCCGGCTGCGATCCGGGCGGGACTTGAAGATGATACGCATCGTCTGAGTCGTGCCGTCCGCCTCCACGTCGTAGCCCGCGATGTAGCCCTCGTCCCTCAGGACCCGGGCGATCTCGAGCTTCAACCGCGATGCCGGCACCTTCACCTCGGGGTGCCGCGCGGCGTTCGAGTTGCGGATGCGCGTGAACATGTCGGCGATCGGGTCGCTGACGATGCCCGCGGGCGCTCGCCTCACGGGAACGTTCTTCTTGGCGCCTGTGGTTACTGCTGTTGCCATCATCATCACCAGCTCGACTTCGTGACCCCGGGGATCCGTCCCTCGGAGGCCATCTCCCGGAAGCAGATGCGGCACATCCCGAACTTGCGCAGGTAAGCGCGCGGTCGCCCGCAGAGGCGGCAGCGATTGTGAAAACGCACCTGGAACTTAGGTGTTCGCTTCCAGCGCTCGATCGATGATTTCTTGGCCAAACTTTTACCTCTTTTGGAATGGCATGCCGAGCCGCGTCAGAAGGCTGCGCGCCTCGTCGTCGGTGCGGGCCGTGGTGATGATCGACACCTCGAGCCCACGTAGCTTGTCGATCTTGTCGTAGTCGATCTCCGGGAACACGACCTGCTCGCGCAGGCCCAGCGAGTAGTTGCCACGGCCGTCGAATCCGTCCGACTTCACACCGCGGAAGTCGCGGATGCGGGGCAGCGCGATGTTCAGCAGCTTGTCCAGGAAGTACCACATGCGGCGGCCGCGAAGCGTCGTCTTGATGCCGACCGTCTGCCCCGCCCTCAGCTTGAAAGCGGCCACGGACTTCTTGGCCTTCACCAGCTGCGGCTTCTGGCCGCTGATCGTGGTGATGTCACCGACGGCGGCGTCGAGCGCCTTGTCGTTGTCCTTGGCCTCGCCGATGCCGACGTTGATCACGATCTTGTCGATTCGCGGCACCTGCATGACGTTGCCGTAGTCGAACTCCTTCGTCATGTCCTTCATCACGGTGTCGCGGTACATCGTCAGCAGACGCGGCGCCTCCTGCGATCGCGTGCCGGGATCCTTCGGAGCGGCCTCCTTCTTGGGTTGCTGCTTTGCCTTCGCCACTAGTGCGCCTCCGCCATTACTGTGCCTCAGCCTTTCTGATGCGCTCGTATGGCTCGCCGCAGTGGCGGCACACCAGGGCGCGCGCGCCCGACTCCAGCACGGTGTGCTTGGTCCGAGTCGGCCGCCCGCAGCTGGGGCAGACGAGCATGACGTTGGAGTAGTCGAGCGGTGCCTCGAAGTCGACGATGCCACCCTGCGCGACCTGCACGCCGCCGCGGCGCTGTCCTGCCTTGGTGTGGCGCTTGAGCAGGTTCACACCCTTGACCACGATCTTGTGCTGGCCGGGGATGGTGCGAAGCACCTCGCCCTGCTTGCCTTTGTCCTTGCCCGCGATGACGATCACCGGATCGCCTGGCGCAAGCTCGAGCCAGCGACGCTTGGGTTCGGGTTTGTTTTTGAGCATTGACTAAAGGACCTCCGGCGCGAGCGAGATGATCTTCATGAAGTTGCGCTCGCGCAGCTCGCGGGCGACCGGTCCGAAGATACGAGTCCCGCGCGGGTTGTTGGCCGTGGCGAGGAGCACCGCAGCGTTCTCGTCGAAGCGGATCAGCGATCCGTCGGGCCGCTTGTACTCCTTGTTCACGCGCACGACCACCGCCTTGACGACCTCACCCTTCTTGACCTGGCCGCCCGGCTGCGCCGACTTGACCGTGGCCGTGATGATGTCGCCCACGTAGGCGTACTTGCGGTAGTGGCCGCCGGCCACGCGGATACACAGGAGCTCTTTCGCCCCCGAGTTGTCCGCGACCTTCAGCCGGGTTTCCTGCTGGACCATCTGCTAGCGGGCCTTCTCCACTATCTCGAGCACGCGCCAGCGCTTCTCCTTGGAGATGGGGCGCGTCTCGGTGATGCGGACGAGGTCGCCGACGCCGCACTCGTTCTTCTCGTCGTGGACCTTGAACCGCGCGCGCTGCTGGACCGTCTTGCGGTACAGGCGGTGGGCCTTGGACGACCCGACCTGCACGATCACGGTTTTATCCATCTTGTCGGCGATCACGTAGCCGAGGCGGACCTTGCGGGTGCCGCGGCTGACGGTTGCGGTGTCGGTCATTCTTCTTCCTTCTTCTTGCGACCACGCTTCGGCTTCGGAGTTGCCTCCTCGGTCTCCGGCGCCCCTCCGGCCGCTAAAGCGGCCACCTCTGGGGAGGAGGACTCCACGCCTTCCAACCCCAGATCGCGGGCTCTGAGCACGGTCATGATCCGCGCGATGTCGTGGCGGACCTTGGAGATCTGGCTCGAGTTCTCGAGCTGACCCACGGCGTGCTTGAACCGGAGCTCGTACAGCTCACGCCGAGCGGTGCGCAGGCGCACACCGAGCTCATCGGCCTCGAGGACTCGCAGCTCGTCGACCTTCATCGCCCACCTCCGGTTTCGGCGGCGGTGACGATCCGGGTCTTCATCGGCAGCTTGGCGGCGGCGAGCTTCATCGCCTCCTTCGCGACCTGCGGCGTGACGCCGCCCATCTCGAAGAGGACGCGGCCGGGCTTGACCACCGCGACCCAACCCTCGGGGTTGCCCTTGCCCGAGCCCATGCGGGTCTCGGCGGGCTTTTTGGTGATCGACTTGTCGGGGAAGACGCGGATCCAGATCTGACCGCCACGCTTGACGTGGCGGGTCATGGCGCGACGCGCCGCTTCGATCTGGCGGTTAGACATCCACGCGGCCTCGATCGCCTGCAGGCCGTAGTCGCCGAAGGCGACAGTGGCGCCGCGCGACGCTATGCCCGTGCGGCGGCCGCGGTGCATCTTGCGGTACTTGACGCGCTTGGGAATCAGCAATTAGCCGTCCACCTTCTTGGTGCGGGCCGTGGGCTTCTTCGGAGCTGCCGGCTTCTTGGGCATCTCGGGCTTCGACGCAGCAGTGGCCGTTTTCGGCCTCGCCGCGGTCGTGGTCGCGCGCGGACGGCGCGCGGGCTTCGGAGTGCCGACGGCCTCTGCGGGCGCAGCCGCTGGCTCGGCGCTGCGCATCGGGGTCGTGTCGACGGCGGCCGCCACGGGCTCCGGCTGCGGTTGCGGAGCGGGCTCGGGCTGGGGGGCGGGCTCCTCGATCGGAGCCAGCCGTCGCTGCGTAGGCGACATCAGGTCCTTGTAGATCCAGACCTTGATGCCGATGGCGCCGAACGTCGTCTTCGCCGTGGCACGGCCGAAGTCGATGTCCGCACGCAGCGTGTGCAGCGGGACGCGGCCCTCGCGGTCCTGCTCGCGGCGCGCCATCTCGGCGCCGCGGAGGCGGCCACCGGCGTAGAGACGGATGCCCTTGGCGCCGGCGCGCATTGTGCGCAAGATGGACTGCTTGATTGCGCGCTTGTAGGAGATGCGGCGCTCGATCTGGCTCGCGATGTTCTCGGCCACGAGCTGCGCGTCGAGCTCCGGCTGCTTGATCTCCTGGATGGAGATGCGCACGCGGTTGCCGAATCGCTTCTCGAGGTCCTCGCGCAGCTGGTCGACGCTCGAACCGCCCTTGCCGATGACGATGCCGGGCTTCGCGGTGTGGATCGTGACCGTCAGCTGCGCGTTGGAGCTGCGTTCCGTCTCGATCTTGGCGATGCCCGCATTGCGCAGGCGCGCGAGGATGATGCGGCGCATCTCGAGGTCCTCGTGCAGCATCTTCGTGTAGTCCTTGGGGCTGGCGAACCAGTTCGCCTCCCAGGGCCGGAAGACGCCGAGGCGGAATGCGTTCGGATGAACCTTGTGTCCCAACTACTTGCGCGCTCCTGTTCGTGATTCGGCGGGCTGGTCTTCCACGACCGCGGTGATGTGGCAGGTGCGGTGGAAGTATTCGTGCGCCATGCTGCGGCTGACCGGCCGGCGGCGCTTGTAGGTCGGGCCTTCGTCGATGAGCAGCTGCTTGAGGACGAGGTCGTCGCGGTTCAGGTTGAAGTTGTGCTCGGCGTTGGCTGCCGCGGACTTGATGGCCTTCGCCACCTCCTTGGCCGCGTGCTTGGGCGAGAACTCGAGGTAGTTCAGCGCGTCGGTGACCTTCATGCCGGTGACGGAATCCGCGACGAGACGCGCCTTTCGAGGCGTCCTTCGCACGAATCTCTGCACCGCTGTCACTTCCATGGTCGCCACCTTATGCCGGAGCCGGCCCCTTGACCGTGGTGGTCTTCTCGGTGTGCGTGCCGTGACCGCGGAAGTGCCGCGTCGGCGCGAACTCGCCCAACCGGTGACCGACCATGTTTTCGCTGATGAACACGGGTACATGCTTGCGACCGTCGTGGACCGCGATCGTGTGCCCGACCATGTCGGGATAGATGACCGACGCGCGCGCCCAGGTGCGGATCACCTTCTTGTCGCGGGTCTGGTTCATCTTCTCGATCTTGTCCCGCAGAGGGGCGCTGATGAACGGACCTTTCTTGGTCGAGCGTGACAACTACTTCGATCTCCTCTTCTTCTCGCGGCGCCGAATGATCAGCTTGTCGCTCGCCTTCTTCGGCTTGCGCGTCCGGTAGCCGAGCGCAGGCTTGCCCCAGGGCGTCTTGGGGTTGCCGCCGGGTCCCGTCTTGCCCTCGCCGCCTCCATGGGGATGGTCGCGGGGGTTCATCGTCGAGCCGCGCACCTCGGGGCGCTGCCCCAGCCAGCGGCTGCGGCCGGCCTTGCCGCCGGACTCGTTTTCGTGCTCGATGTTACCGACCTGCCCGATGGTTGCCTGGCAGCGCACGTGCACGCGACGCAGCTCGCCGCTGGGCATGCGGATGACCGCGTATTCGCCTTCCTTGGCGAGGAGCTGCGCGCTCGCGCCGGCGCTCCTCACGAGCTGGGCGCCGCGGCCGAGCGTCAGCTCGAGGTTGTGGATCGTGGAACCGACCGGGATGTTCTGCAGCGGCATCGCGTTGCCGATGCGCACCGCCGCGTCGGGGCCGGACTCGATGGGGTCGCCCACCTTCAGACCGACCGGCGCCAGGATGTAGCGCTTCTCGCCGTCCTTGTAGTGGATGAGCGCGATGCGGGCGCTGCGGTTGGGGTCGTACTCGATGGTCGCGACCTTGCCTGGAACGCCGACCTTGTCGCGCTTGAAGTCGATCTTGCGGTAGAGCTTGCGGTAGCCGCCGCCCTGGTGGCGAGTGGTCACGCGGCCCTGGTTGTTGCGGCCCGCGTGCGTGGGCAGCGACTCGATCAAGGTCTTCTCGGGCTTCTTCGCCGTGACCTCGTCGAAGCCGGAGATGGTCATGAACCTGCGTCCGGGGCTCGTGGGCTTGAACTTTCTGACTGGCACTTCCTACACGCTCCCAAACAGGCCTTCGATCTTCTGACCCTCGCCGAGGGTCACGATGGCCTTCTTCCAGTCCGACGTCTTGCCGATGTTGCGCGCGCCGGTGCGGCGCCACGCGCGGCGCTCCTTGCCGCGCATCGTCACGGTGTTGATGTCCTTTACCTCGATGCCTTGCGACTCGTACTGCTCCTCGAGCGCGTGCTTGATCTCGGTCTTGGAAGCGGACGCGAGCACCTTGAAGGTGTAGCGGCCCTGCGTGTAGAGCAGGTACGTCCGCTCGGTGATGACCGGGCCGATCACGATCTCGCTGGCGGCCTTAGTCGCCATCTTTGCTCCTCGGACCGAAGTTCTCCTCGATCAATTCGAGGCATTCCTTGCTGATGAGCAGGTAGGTGTGCGTGAACAGATCCCGGATGTTCAGGTTCCTGGCGAGCACGATCTTCGCGCCCGCGAGGTTCTCGAACGAGCGGCTGACCGTGTAGTTGGGCGCGGGCAGCACCACTAGTGCGGAGCTGTCGAAGCCGATGGCTTCCAGCAGTTCGGCGGCCTGGCTCGTCTTGGGCTCGTCGAAGACGTAGTTCTCGATGACACGGATCCTTTCCTCGATCGCCTTCTGGCTGAGGGCGCTCCGCAGAGCGAGCCGGCGCATCTGCTTGGGCATCCGCTGCGAGAAGTCGCGGGGCCTGGGACCGAAGACATTGGCGCCGCCCTTCATGGACGGCTCTCTCGTGCTGCCGTGCCGCGCCCGGCCGGTGCCCTTCTGGCGGTAGGGCTTGGCGCCACCGCCGCGCACCGTCGCGCGCGTCTTGGTGCTGGCCGTGCCCTGCCGCGCGTTGGCCAGCTGGCGCAGGTAGGCCTGGTGCATCACGGGCACGTTCGGCTCCTCGCTGAAGATCGCCTCGGGGAGGTCGACCTCGCCGTTGCGCTCGCCGAGCGCGTCGTAATAAGGAGCTTGCACCGGCATCTTCGGTTAGACCTTCCTCGGGTTCGGCTTGCCGGCCGGGCCCTTGGGCTTGACCTTCTTGGTCGACTCTCGGACCAGGACGAGTGCGCCCTTCGCGCCGGGCACACCGCCCTTGACCATGAGCAGGTTGCGCTCGGCGTCGACCCTGATCACTTTGTATGCGCGAGCGGTGGTGCGCTCGTTGCCCATCTGCCCGGCCATGCGCACGCCCTTGAAGACGCGCGCCGCGTCGGTTGCGCCGATGGCGCCGGGCTGGCGGACGTTCATGGAGCCGTGCGACTCGGGGCCGCGGCTGAACTTGTGGCGCTTCACGAGTCCCTGGAAGCCTTTGCCCTTGCTGGTGCTGGTCACGTCCACGAGCTCACCGGCCTTGAACATGTCGGCGGTCAGCTCGGCGCCGGCTTCGACACCGCCGTAGTTGCGGATCTCCACGACGTGGCGGTGCGGGTCGATGCCCGCCTTCTTGAACTCGCCGTGCCGCGGGGCTGTGAGGCGGCTTTCGTTCACCGCCTTGAACGCGATGCGAGCGGCGGCGTAGCCGTCCTTGTCGGTCGTTCTGAGCCCGAGCACTTTGCATGGCCCAGCCTCGAGCACAGTCACGGCCGTGGTCGTGCCGTCCTGGTTGAACAGCTGCGTCATGCCGAGCTTCTTGGCGAGAAGGCCCTTCATCGTCTAGCTCTTGATCTCGATGCTCACGCCGGCCGGGAGGCTCAGGCGCATGAGCGCGTCGACGACACGCGGGTTGGGGTCGAGGATGTCGACGATGCGCTTGTGAGTGCGCATCTCGAACTGCTCACGCGAGTCCTTGTCGATGAACGGGCTGCGGATCACGGTGAGCTTGCTGATCTCGGTCGGAAGGGGGATCGGGCCGGCAGTGCGCGCGTTGGTACGACGGGCGGTGTCGACGATCTTGTCCGCCGCCTGGTCCAGGACCCGATGGTCGTATGCCTTCAACCGGATCCGAATCTTCTGCGCCACTGCCTTTGCCTTTCCCTTTCCTTATCTATGTGTTGACTACTTGACGACCTCGGTCACGACGCCGGAACCTACGGTCTTGCCGCCTTCGCGAATCGCGAAGCGCAGTCCCTGCTCGATGGCGATCGGCTCGCCCAGCGTGATGTCCATCACGACGTTGTCGCCAGGCATGGTCATCTCTACACCCTCGGGCAGCTTGACCTCGCCGGTCACGTCGGTGGTCCGCATGTAGAACTGGGGGCGGTACCCCGTGAGGAACGGAGTGTGCCGGCCACCCTCCTCCTTGGTCAGGACGTAAACCTGCGCCTTGAAGGTGGTGTGAGGGGTGATGCTACCGGGCTTCGACAGCACCTGGCCCCGCACGACGTCCTCGCGCTTGATGCCGCGGAGGAGCGTGCCGACGTTGTCGCCCGCCTGGCACTCGTCCATGTCCTTGTGGAACATCTCGATTCCGGTCACGACCGTCTTCGAGTTGGGCTTGATGCCGACGATCTCGATCTCTTCGTTCTTCTTGAGCTTGCCGCGCTCGACGCGACCGGTGGTCACGGTGCCACGACCTTCGATCGTGAACACGTCCTCGATCGGCATCAGGAACGGCTTGTCCGCCGGCCGCTCGGGCTCGGGGATGTACGTGTCGACCGCGTTCATCAGCTCGAGGATCTTGGGCGTCCACTCGGGGTCGCCTTCGAGGGCCTTCAGCGCCGAGATGCGAACGATCGGGATATCGTCGCCGGGGAAGTCGTACTTGTTCAGCAGCTCGCGCAGGTCGAGCTCGACCAGCTCGAGGAACTCCTTGTCGTCGACCATGTCGACCTTGTTGAGCGCA
>DATEHC010000077.1:0-4007 GCA_035279785.1 Candidatus Dormiibacterota bacterium | reverse complement strand
GGGCGGTTTCTCGTCCCTCTTCGACGCGAAGGCTTCGACATCGACGGCTCCGACGTCTCCGAGGACATGCTCGCGGAGGTTCGCACTCAGCTGGTGGGAGTCGAGCAACCGCCGTCACTGTTCGCGCAGGCGCTGCACGAGCTGGAGCTTCCGAGGCGCTACAGGACGATGTTCATGTGCGGCGTGTTCGGCCTGGGCGGTAGCCGTCGCCATGACCGCGAAACCTTGCGCCGCGCACATCTGCATCTGGAGCCTGGCGGGGCGCTGGTGCTGATCCACACGCTGCCGTACAACGAGCAGCAGACCCCGGAGAGCTGGGCCGAGTGGTTGCCGGGGCATCGGTCGCCGCTTCCCGAGGCCTGGTCGGAGAGCGGCTACCGACGGCGATGCGCCGATGGCGATGAGCTCGAGCTGCTCACTCGGACAGTCGAATTCGACAGCGTCGAGCAGATCGCGGTCATGGAGATGCGGGCTCGGCTGTGGCACGAAGGTGACATGGTGCGGGAGGAGGACTACACGCTTCGCGCGTCCATCTACTTTGCTCAAGAGATCGTGCTGATGCTGGAGGAGGCCGGGTTCCGCGAGGTCGGCATCGAGGGCAAGTACACGGGCGAGCCGGCTCGTCAGGACGAGGGACTCATCATTTTCGTAGCCCGCTGAGTTCAAAGGGGGATGAGGACATGCTGGTGACCAGGGGCAAGCAGCCGACCGCGGTCGGGCCGAAGGATTGGTTCACAGGGTCGGTGTTCCTCGACCAGATGGCCGTTCCGTCAGGCGCGTACCGCGTCATGGCCAGCGCGGTCCACTTCACGCCGGGGGCGAGAACCGCGTGGCACACGCATCCGAACGGGCAGACGATCTTCGTCACCGAAGGAGTCGGTTACGCGCAGCGACGTGGTGGCCCCATCGACGTCATTCGCCCCGGCGACCGGGTCTTCTTCGAGCCGGGCGAGCACCACTGGCACGGGGCTTCGGCCACGCGATTCATGACGCATATCGCGATGCTGGACGTCGACGAGCATGGCAACAACGCGACCTGGGGCGAGCACGTGACGGATGAGGAGTACGCGGCCGCTCCACCAATCGATTAGGTCGGACTAGGCCTGCTGCTTGCACCACGCATAGAGCGCGTCGTAGAGAGGCATCTGCGCCTCGAGCTTCTCGAGGTCGCGCTCCCCGTAGACGAGCCTGAAACCCATCGCGATCGCCTTGAGGCCATGCGATTCCGGCGTCTGGTCCGCATCTTCCGTGACGTCGGCGCCGTGAACGATCGCTGCCAGGCGTTGGAGCGCCGGCTCGTCGAGGCGGTACTCGAGGACGATCGACTCGAACGAACAGCGCCCATCGACGTGGCCGAGCCCCACGCCCTCGACGTCGTACGGAATCGCCCCGGTCTCGCCGGCGACGCGTTGCACATCCTGGGGATCGACGTACAGGAACTCCGCGTCGGCGTCGATGAAGCGCCTGATCAACCACGGACATGCGATGCGGTCGACCGCGGCGTTCTTTCGGGTCACGAATTTCATCGCGTCAACCCTCCCTGCGCCTGGCCGATTGGCGGAGATGCTCGCGAGCGGCCGGGCGCGCCATGCCTCTCTTCAGCGCGGCGCGCATGCGACGGCGGATCTCGGCCTCGTCCGCCTCGCGCAGCTCGGTGACCGGCAACACGTATGCCTCGCCGCCGCGCTGCACGATGTCCTCGGCGACCCACTCGAGCTGCTCGAGCATGTCTTCGGAGTACCGAACGACCGCGGCGCCAGGCGTGAGGGTCACAGCGCCGAGGCGCTGCAGGCTGCGCCAGGTCGCGACTCGCGGAGTGCTCGAGGTCGAGGGTAGCCTCCAGGTCAGGACGAGCCAGGTTGCCGCCGCGGTCATGTCCGCGCCGGCACGGGAGCGCTCAGCCTCACGCCCGATGGCAGATTGCGCTCCACACCAAGCGTGCCGAGCGCGGCGGCCAGGCAACCGGCGGCGCACGCGATGGGGAGCGCGAGGGGCGCCGCGCCCAGGATGGCCGCGCCGGCCGACGGGCCGACGAGGAAGCCGCTCTGCCAGGCGAGTCCCATCGCTCCGAGGTACCGTCCGCGGAGGTCGGGAGGCGCCAGCGCGACCGCGGTCGGCGTCATCGTCGCGCTGTACAGGCATTCGCCGACCGCATACGTCATGGCCGCCGCGGCAAGCGCGACGGCCGCCGCGCCGCCGCGGAGTGAGGCACCGGCGCCGAAGCAGACCAACCACGACACGATCCAGATCAGACACGCGGATCGGAGGACGCGCGTCCGCGACAGGGGCGACGTGAGCTTCGTCAGAGGCAGCTGGGCGATCACGACCGTGAGCGTGTTGACAGCGTAGATGAGGCCGATGGCGGCTTCGCCGATGCGAGCCTGGCCCTTCGCAAACGCGGGCAGCAAGACGAACATCGGCGCGATGCCCGCCGCCACCATCATTGCGCTCACCGCCACGAGCCAGATGAAGGCCCGATCCTTGACGACCGCGAGGTAGCCGCCCTTCACGACGGACTGCTTCGCGATTCTGCCCGAGGGAATCAGCAGCATGAACAGCGCGAACGTCACGAACGTTGCCGAGTCGAGCACGAGAAGCTTCAGGTAGC
Organism: Candidatus Dormiibacterota bacterium; assembly: GCA_035279785.1. Classification (GTDB taxonomy): domain Bacteria; phylum Chloroflexota; class Dormibacteria; order Dormibacterales; family Dormibacteraceae; genus 40CM-4-65-16. The sequence goes on along the minus strand of DATEHC010000077.1, from coordinate 1,399 downwards.
CGGCAAGTCCTGCCGCCGCGATGAACCCTCCGATCGTGCCGCCGGTTCCAAGGCCCACGACCGACGTGACGCGGTTTTGCGCGAACGCGGCAGGACGTTTATCGGCTGCGACCAGAGTGGCGATGAGGCTCTGCGAGCTCGGTCCGTACGAACCGGTGCCGACTCCGACCAGGAGCCCGACAGCGAAGGCCTGCCAGCTGGCTGTCACTTGTGTGTACAGCAGGTAGGCGACGGCATTGCTGAGCATCGCGAGGACGAGGATGTTCCGCGGCCCGAGCCGGTCGGCCAAGGATCCGGCGATCAACCCCGACGCCACCGCGGTGACGCCGCCGAGGGCCACGGCCGACCCGGCAATTCCTAGCGGTAGGCCACGGGTGTAGTGCAGGTAGATGACGAGGAACGGACCCACCAGGCCGTTGCCGAGGAAGTTGATGAAGACGCCGAGCTGGAGAAGCCACACCTTGGGCGGAAGGTCGGGATTGAAGAGACGAATGATCCTGCTCATGCCTGAAGTGCAACATACATTACATGCAACCTAGGTTGCAGTTTAGTATCTAGAGGCCGTGCACTTCGTGACTCGCGAGCATGTCCACGTCGACCGCATCGCGACGGCGTGGGCGATCAAGCGGTTCGTTGATCCGAACGCGACGTTCGAGTTCGTGGCGAGGACGCGCGACATCAGGCTGGTGGCCGGCGTGCCGTTCGACATCCGCGGCGCGGAGCTGGGTCATCGCGGGACCCATTGCACGTTCGAGACGCTGCTCGACAAGTACGAGCTGCGCGATCCGGCTCTGCGGCGAATGGCGGCGATCGTCCGCGGCGCGGATCTGCCGCACGAGGAAGGGGCCCCACCGGAGTCGGCCGGCGTGCTGGCGGTGTTTGACGGTATCCGCGAGGTGGCTGCGAGCGATGAGCAGCGACTCGCGATTGGCTCAGGGATTTGCGACGCGATTTACGCCTACTGTTGTGGGTCGTGAACGCTCCCGGCGGCTACCGCTTCCTGCCCACGGACGGACCGTTCTCATCGGGGGTCGTCGCTGAAGCTGGTCACCAGATCGTCCGCGTGCACCTGCCGAATCACACTCCGCTCGCCGAGGGCTTTCGGATAGTCGAGCAAACCCTTGAAGCAGCCGGCCGGCCGCTTGCGGCGCTATGCGCGATGGAGCTCCGGATTCCTGCTCCGCTGACCCGGTCGGGCTTCGCCGAGTTCAACCGCGGCTACGTCGCGCAGCACGAGCGGTGGGGCCTGCGCGTCGATGGACACATGGCGCCGGCCCGCACCAATGTCGCGCCCGAGGTCGATCCGCCGTCGGAGCCGTGCCTGCACGCCTTCTGCCACACGATCCCGAGCGACTCGCCGCTCAAGAATTTCGTCGTGGCCGGTGTGCCCGAACCGCCG
>DATEHC010000076.1:0-23749 GCA_035279785.1 Candidatus Dormiibacterota bacterium | reverse complement strand
GGAGTCGATGGAGGCAGCGTGTTATCGAGCGGGTCTCAGAAGCAGTCTCAAAACGCTCTCATTCTTGGTCTCAGAATTGGGGGGTGCCGCGGTTCATCGAGGTCTCGCACCCGATCGTTGCCGGAATGAAGACGTACCCGGGGCTGCCGGAGCCCTCGGTCGACGTCGTGTTCTCGTACGACGACTCGGCCGAGCGCTACCAGGGTCGCGCCGAGTTCCACATCGCGTCGCTGCACCTGTGCGGGAACACGGGGACGTACGTCGACTCGCCGGTGCACCGATACCGGGGCGGCATGGACCTGGCTGGGTTGCCACTTGAGCGTTTGGCAGACCTGGAGACCGTGGTGATCGACTGCCAGGGGGAACGCGCGATAGGGCCTGACGCCCTTGCCGGTGTCGAGCTGCGCTACCGAGCGGTGTTGATCCGCACGGATTTCTCGCGTTTCTGGGGGACGCCCGAGTACTTCGGGCCGAACCCGTTTCTCACGGCCGATGCCTCCGACATGCTGGTTCGTTCGGGTGCGTTGTTCGTCGGGATCGACTCGCTGAACATCGACGACGTGGCCGATCCCTCCCGACCGGCCCATACGAAGCTGCTCGGGGCGGGTATTCCGATCTGCGAGCACATGACCAACCTCGCGGAGGTCCCGGCGACGGGGGGCCGGCTTCACGCGGTGCCGATCGCTTGGGTGGGAGGGGCATCGTTCCCAGTCCGGGCCTACGTCCTGGCCTAAATCGGTGCATTTGTATCCAAATGCACCGCCCTCAGGCCTGCTGCCGGTGCATTTGGATCCAAAAGGCACTCTTAACAAGCTGGATTGGAACTCCGATCTGCGCCTGACATGCTCGTGTGGTGGTTCCGGATGAGCTGAAACGGCGTCCTGTCACCCTCGATGAAGCACTGGCGAACGGCATCAGCAGGCGTGTCTTGCAAGGCAACTCGTGGAGGCGAATTGGTCCTTCGCTGTATTGCTGGGCGGGCCTGGCACAGGACACGTGGCAGCTACTCCATGCGTGGCACCGGCGCCTGCCAAACGCTGTTTTCGCAGGTCTCACAGCGGCGTGGCTGCATCGCCTCGACGTCGATCCTTGCCACCCAATCGAAGTTGCGGTTCCAAGTGCTTCCGGAATCCGGTCCAGATCAGGCCTGGTGGTTCATCGATGCATTCTGTCGCCCAGCGCCACAGTGCGCGGTCTGCCCGCGACTTCGATCGAGCGCACATTCCGGGACCTCAGGAGACGAATGTCGCGGGTGGAACTGCTTGTGCTTGCTGACCAGGCACTGCGCCTCAACCTCGGACGGTTCGATCCTTTGGCAGAGAAGGCTGAGTCCCCAATGGAAACTCGATTGCGCTGGACCCTGCTGAAGGCGAGACTGCCGCGCCCCCAAGTTCAGACCGAGGTCCGCGATTCGGACGGAAGGTTTCTCGCACGAGCGGATCTGTACTACCCCCAGGCGCGGCTGGTCATCGAATACGACGGTGCCAATCACCGCGAGCGGCTCATCGAGGACAACCGCCGGCAGAACTCACTCCTGAACGCCGGCTACAGGCTCCTGCGGTTCACGGCTGCGGACGTACTCCAACGTATCGATACGGTCGTCGTGCAGGTGCGCTCCGCACTCCTGGCGTTTTCCAGGTTATGAGTGACACACCGCACGATCCGGGCGAGGATCGCCTCCTGCCGGGCGAAAAGACTTCGATCGATTCTCACGATGCTCGAGACGTCCGCCATTGGATCGCGGTGTACCACGAGCTGTACAGCTTCAAGGAAAAGCTTCTCCAGGAGGTCGAGGAACAGCTCAAGTGCGTGACGCCGCCGGGTGCTTTCGAGCTCGAGAACGACCTGAAGCTGCTCGGCGCCGAGGGGTCGCGGTTGCGCCGGCGCCTCGAATTCTGGGAGCAATATCTGCGCGAGATCGGCGCGCGCCCGCAGGCGGGCTAAGAGGAAGGCTCTGGCTTGAAGAGCACCGCCCCGAGCGGCGGCAGCGTCAGGGTCACCGAATGCGTGTGGCCGTGCATCGCGACCGGCACCGCATCGACGCCTCCAAAGTTCCCCTGCCCGCTTCCCCCATACGCCGGCGCGTCGCTGTTCAGCATCTCGATCCAGCGCCCCGCCCGCGGGATTCCGATCTGGTAGTTGTACCGCGGCACCGGCGTGAAGTTGAACGCACCCACGATCAGATCCGACGGCGCACGCCCGCGGCGAATCAGCGACACCACGCTGTTGTCCGAGTCGTTCACGTCGATCCACGAAAACCCCGACGGCTCGAAGTCCAGCTCGTGCATCGCCTTCTCTTCCCGCAGCACGCGGTTCAGGTCCCCGACAAACAGCCGTAGCCCGCTGTGCATCGGGTGGTCGAGCAGATGCCAGTCGAGCGAGGTCTCGACGTTCCACTCCTTCCACTGCCCGAACTCGCAGCCCATGAACAGCAGCTTCTTGCCGGGCTGCGCGTACATCCACGCGAAAAGCAGGCGCAGGTTGGCGAACTTCTGCCAGTCGTCGCCCGGCATCTTGTTGATCAATGAGCCCTTGCCGTGCACGACCTCGTCGTGCGAGAGCGGCAGCATGAAGTTCTCGCCAAACGCGTAGAGCATCCGGAACGTGAGATTGGAATGATGGAACTTGCGATGGACAGGCTCGCGCTCGAAGTAGTACAGCGTGTCGTGCATCCAGCCCATGTCCCACTTCATCCCGAACCCCAGGCCGCCGACATACGTCGGCCGCGAGACGAGCGGCCACGCGGTCGATTCCTCGGCGATCGTCTGGACGTCCCCCTGCTCCTTGTACACCTCGATGTTGAAGCGGCGCAGAAAGTCGACCGCCTCGAGGTTCTCGCGGCCGCCGAACTTGTTCGGGATCCATTCGCCGGCCTTCCGCGAGTAATCGAGGTAGAGCATCGATGCGACGGCATCGACGCGCAGGCCATCGGCGTGGTAGCGGTCCAGCCAGCAGAGGGCCGACGACAGCAGGAATCCGCGGACCTCGTTGCGCCCGTAGTTGAAGATCGACGATCCCCAGTCGGGATGGACACCCAACCGAGGGTCCGCATGCTCGAAGAGGTGCGTCCCGTCGAACAGCTGCAGGCCGAACTCGTCCGCGGGAAAGTGCGACGGCACCCAGTCGAGGATCACGCCGATGCCGTTCTGGTGCAGGTAGTCCATCAGGAACATGAAGTCCTGTGGCGTCCCGTAGCGCGAGGTCGGCGCGAAAAAGCCGGTGACCTGGTATCCCCATGACCCGTAAAACGGATGCTCCATCACGGGCATGAACTCGACATGCGTGAAACCCATGCGCGAGACATAGTCCGCGAGGCGCGGCGCGAGCTCCCGGTAGGAGAGCCAGCGGTTGCCGTCTTCGGGAACGCGCATCCACGATCCGAGGTGCACCTCGTACACCGACCACGGCGCGCCGGTCTTGTTGACGTTGCCGCGGTTCTTGACCCAGTCACCGTCGCCCCACTCGTAACCCAGGTCCCAGACGATCGACGCCTGTCGCGGCGGCTGCTCCGAGTACGCGGCGAACGGATCGGCCTTGTCCACCCCCTTGCCCGTAGCCTTGGAGTGGACGTAGTACTTGTACAGCGCCCCGTGGCCGACGGTGGGAATGAAGCCCTCCCAGATTCCCGACGACTCACGCGGATAGAGGCCATTCGCGTCCTTGTCCCAGCCGTTGAAGTCGCCGATGACCGAGACCGAATCGGCGTTGGGCGCCCACACCGCGAAGTACGTCCCGTGCGGATCAGCCGAGGGATGCGCGCCCAGCTTCTCGAACAGGTGAGCGTGGCTCCCTTCGTTGAAAAGGTGCAGGTCGAACGGGCTCAGGAGGGAGCGGGCCGTGATGCTCATGCGGTTGGTGTCACCAGGTCAAGGATCCCACGGAGCGGGATGCGGACCCAGTCCGGCCGTAGGTTGAGCTCGTAGCGGAGCTCGTACAAAGCCTTCTCCAGGAGCATCGTCGTCAGCTGCAGCTCCAGGTCGTCTGCGTTTTGCGCCACCCACGACGCCTTTCCGGCGGTCGCGAGGTAGCTCTGCAAGAACACCGCCGAGACGGAGTCGACCCAGAAGCGCGCCCAGGCTTGCAGGCTTGGCAGCCTGTCCGCGGGAATGTCGGGCGAGCGGAGCGCGGCCTGGCTCGCGTACGAGAAAGAGCGGAGCATGCCCGCGACGTCGCGCAGCGCCAGCCGCTTGAGGCGGCGCTCGTAGAGGGATCGTGTCGGCTCGCCCTCGAAGTCGATGATCACGAAGTCGTGCCCGGTGTACAGCACCTGCCCGAGGTGATAGTCGCCGTGAACGCGAATCCGGGTCGTCGTAAGGCGGCGGGCGAGAAACGAGCGGAGGATGTACGCGATCCGCGCCTCGAGCTCGAGCACCTTCCGCCCTTCGTCGCGCGCCTCGGGCTGCAGCTTGTTCAGCTGCGTGCGCAGCAGGTCGGTGGCGCGGAGCGACAGGCTGTTGATGGACTGGTAGATCGAGCGCTGGTCGCCGGGGGTGATCCGCTCCGGCGCGAACGCGACGTCGTCGGGATCGGAGGAAAGCGCGGCGTGCAGCTCTGCCGTGCGCCGGCCGAGCAGCTTCGCCGACTCGAGGTAGCCGCCGATGGTCTTGACCGCGAGGTCGCCCGGCTCGAGCCGGCTCGCCTCGATAACGCTCTTCGGAGGGGCAGGCGGCTCCGCGCCCGTGAGATCCGGCGAGGTCAGGAAGTGCGCGAGGGTCGTCAGCGTGTACTGCCAGGCGTCGCCCTGGTTGGGCACGTAGCCCTGGAGGATCGCGATGCTGACCGGCTCGCCCTTGCCCCGGCGGTATTCGAGGCTGCCGGCCAGGGGCGCGGTCTGGGCAAAGTTCGTCTTCTCGGTGAGGAAACGGCCGACTTCGAGCTCCGGGTTGACGCCTTCCTCGAGGCGCCGGAAAACCTTGAGCATCAAGCGCTCGCCGAAGATCACCGAGTTGTTGCTCTGCTCGGCGACCGAAAGCTGCGCCTCCAGGCGCACGGTTTCGGGCCCGCGCAGGCGCGCAAACGCGCGAGTCGTCGTGCCGATCAGCGTTCCCGAGCCGCCGGTCGCGCGTCGCCTCCGTGCGATCGCCCCGAGGAGCGCCTCGGCGAAGTTCGGAGGACCAAGCGCGTCGTACAGCAGGCCCCGCGCCTCGTCCTTGCGGTCGCGCACCCAGGCGATCGCGGAGTGGGGCCAGCGCTCGATGATCTGCGGCGCCTCGGCGGCGTTCGCGTACGCAATGGGGAGCATGTAAGTGTCCGGGTCGCCGTCGGCGTACGCGACGACGATCGAGGTGAGGTAGGAGTTGCCTTCGGCGCCCGGCACTGTGACGATGTCGCTGATGGTCGCCGTCTTGATCCGGCGCGCCTTGCCCGCAAACCAGCGGCGCTGCGGGATGTAGCCGACAAGCACGCTCTCGAGCCGCTCCTTAGCCGCCCCGACCAGGGCCGACTCCCAGCCGCCTGAGGTCCGGACCTCGGGCAGAGATGCGGCCGCGCCCACGCCGTCGCTCTGGATGCTCGGCGCCACGCGCGGCTGCAGCGTGAACCAGTAGAACGCGTGCGGGCCGAGCGTGAGGAAGTACGGGTTGTCGCCGATGACGGGCATCTCGTTGCTGCTGAACAGCTCGACCGGAACGAGCCCCTTCCACTTGCTCAAGTCGAGCTCGACCGCCTGCAGGAACCGGGAAAGGTTGGCCACACAAAGGATCTGCTCGGACTCGTACTTGCGGATGTAGGCGAGGACTTTGCGGTTCTCGGGCCGAAGCAGCTCCAGCGATCCGCGGCCGAACGCGCGGTGGCGCTTGCGCAGCGCGATCAGGCGCTTGGTCCACGAGAAGATCGAGTGCGGGTTCCCCTGCTGCGCCTCTACGTTGACCGTCTCGTAGTGGTACTCGGGGTCGGTGATGACCGGGAGGTAGAGCCGCTGGCGATTCGCGCGCGAGAAACCCGCGTTGCGGTCGGCGCTCCACTGCATCGGCGTACGCACGCCGTTGCGGTCGCCCAGGAAGATGTTGTCGCCCATGCCGATCTCGTCGCCGTAGTAGAGGACAGGCGTGCCGGGCAGCGAGAACAAGAGGCCGTTCATCAGCTCGATCCGGCGGCGGTCGTTGCCGAGGAGCGGCGCGAGCCGGCGCCTGATGCCGAGATTCAGGCGCGCGAGGCGGTCCTGCGTGTAGGCGCGGTACATGTAGTCGCGCTCCTCGTCGGTGACCATCTCCAGGGTCAGCTCGTCGTGGTTGCGGAGGAACAGCGCCCACTGCGCGTTGTCCGGGATCGCCGGCGTCTGGGCCAGGATGTCGACGATGGGAAACCGGTCCTCCATGCGGATCGACATGAAAAGGCGCGGCATCAGCGGGAAGTGGAACTCCATGTGGCACTCGTCGCCGTTCCCGAAGTACGCCACCGCGTCCTCCGGCCACTGGTTGGCCTCGGCGAGGAGCATGCGGTTTCGGTAGTTCTCGTCGACATGGCGGCGGAGCAGCTTCAGGAACTCGTGCGTCTCGGGCAGGTTCTCCCCGTTGGTCCCTTCCCGCTCGTACAGGTAGGGCACCGCGTCGAGGCGAACGCCGTCCACGCCCATGTCCATCCAGAAGTCGAGTGCCTTGAAGACGGCTTCGTGCACCTTGGGGTTGTCGAAGTTCAGGTCGGGCTGGTGCGAGTAGAAGCGGTGCCAGTAGTTCGCGTCGGCGACGTGATCCCACGTCCAGTTGGACACCTCGGAGTCCTTGAAGATGATCCGGGCGTCCTGGTAGCGCTGGTTGGTGTCGCTCCACACATAGAACTCACGCGCGGGCGTGCCAGGCTTCGAGCGCCTCGCGCGCTGAAACCACGGGTGCTGGTCGGACGTGTGGTTGCACACCAGCTCGGTGATGACGCGAATGCCGCGCTTGTGCGCCTCGCGGATGAAGTGGTTCGCATCGCCGAGCGTCCCGTACATCGGGTTGACGTTGTTGTAGTCGGCGATGTCGTAGCCGTCGTCGCGCAGCGGCGATGGATAGAACGGAAGCAACCAGATGGCGTTGACGCCCAGGTCCTGTAGGTAGGGCAGCTTCTCCATCAAGCCGCGAAAATCGCCGCTGCCGTCTGCGTCGCTGTCCATGAACGCGCGCACGTGCACCTCGTAGATGAGCGCGTCTTTGTACCAGAGCGGGTCCTCTTCAAGGGCGAGGACGTCGACGCTCTTGCGACGTTTCGTGGTGGCGGGGGCCGGCGTCTCGATCACAGGAAATACTCGAAGTCGTGCTCGCTGCGCACGCGGTGCCGGAAGAGAAAAATCTGCGCGGGAATCGAATTCGGGTTGAGCTCGACGTAATTGCGAGGGCCGGTCCAGAAGAACCTGGCGCCGCTGATGAGCTCGTGCGCCTGGTAGGGCCGGTCGCCGTCGATCCCCAGCTCCGCAAGCGGCAGGTTGACCCATCCGCGCTGCACGTGGTGCGGATCGACGTTGACGACGACGAGCACGACATTCGACCCATCGGGCGTGCTCTTGGAGTAGGCCAGCAGCTGCTCGTTCTCGGTGAAGTGGAAGCGCAGCCCACGGTCCGAATGGAGTGCCGGGTTGTCGCGGCGGATCCGGTTGACGAGTGTCACGAGCTCCCGCATCGTGCCGTCCTCCTGCCAGCTGCGCACCTGGTACTTCTCCGAGTCCAGGTACTCCTCCGAGCCATGCTCGCGCGGCCGTCCCTCGAGCGCGAGAAACGGCGAGGCGTACAGTCCGTAGCTCGCACCCAGCGTCGCGGCCAGGATGAGCCGCGCCTGGAACGCGGGGCGGCCGCCGGTCTGGAGGTACTCAGTGAGAATGTCGGGCGTGTTCGGCCACAGGTTCGGCCGAAAGAACTCGCGGGTCGGCGGCTGGGACAGCTCCGTGAAGTACTGGTAGAGCTCGTAGGCCGTGTTGCGCCAGGCGAAGTACGTGTACGACTGGCTGAAGCCGAGCTTCGCCAGCCGGTACATGACCTTCGGCCGGGTGAACGCCTCGGAAAGGAAGATCGCGTCCGGATATTTCCGGCGGGTTTCGGCCAGCACCCACTCCCAGAATGCGAACGGCTTGGTGTGCGGGTTGTCCACGCGGAAGACTCGCACACCCTTCTCGGCCCAGAACAGGAAGATCGACAGCAGCTCCTGCCACAGCTCGCGCCAGCTCTGCGACTCGAAGTCGAAGGGATAGATGTCCTCGTACTTCTTCGGCGGGTTCTCCGCGTACTGGATCGATCCGTCGGGGCGGTGCTTGAACCACTCCGGGTGCTCGCGGGTGTACGGGTGATCGGGCGAGCACTGGAACGCGATGTCCAGCGCGATCTCGATCCCGCGGGACCGCGCCGCCTGCAGGAGGTGCTGGAAGTCCTCCATCGTTCCCAGCTCGGGGTGGATCGACTTGTGGCCGCCCTCCGGCGAGCCGATCGCCCACGGGCTGCCCGGCTCTCCCTCCGCTGCCGGCCGGTTGTTCGCGCCCTTGCGGTGCGTCGTCCCGATCGGATGAATCGGTGGGAAGTAAAGGACATCGAATCCCATGCTCGCGATCTCGGGCAGCTTCTTCTCGACGTCGCGCAGGGTTCCGACGGATCGCGGAAACAGCTCGTACCACGTGCTGTACCGGGCCCGCGGCGACTCGACGAGCACTTCGAGGTCTCGACCATACGGCGTGATGTGCCGCTCGCCGTGCCGGCGCATGAGCTCGCCGAGCTCGCCGCCGAACTCGGCTTTGCCGGCACGCAGCGCCTTCGCCAGAGCCGGGAGTCGCGCGGTGTCGCCGGCCGTGCCGTCTGTGTGAAGTGCGCCCTGTGCGCGCCCGGCGTTTTGCGACGCTGCCTCGACCATCCGCGCGCCGACCTCGATCTCGACCTTGATGTCCTGCGAGGCTTCGATGCGCTTGGCCAGGCGTCGCCGCCAGGTTTCGAACTCGTCGACCCATCCCTCGATCGTGAAGACGTATCTCCCAAGCTCCGTCACGACGAACTCGCCGCGCCAGCGGTCGTTGGCCAGCGGCGACATCGGCACGCTCGTCCAGCCCGCCTCGCGCTCGTGGCGGTACATGAGGGCGGCCGCGAGGGCGTCGTGGCCGTCGCCGAAGATGTCCGCCTCGACAACGACCGCCTCGCCGGCGACCCGTCTTGCCGGGAACCGTCCGCCGTCGATCTCGGGCGAGACCGCTTCGATGACGACCCGGCGCCGCCCTTCGGCGGGAACCCTAGGCTGCTTCGGGGCGGTCGCAGACGAACGTTCGCCGCGCCTGGTGACGGGTGCTCGGGCCACTGGTGAAATCGTGCCATGATTCGAGCCGGTGCTGAGATCCATCGATCCGGCCACGGGCCGGGAGCTGGCTTCCTTCGCCGAGGCAGACGAGGCGGCGATCGAGGCGGCGATGGAGCAGGCCTGGGAGGCCCGCGGCCACTGGCGGGAGGCCGGACTGGGCATGCGTACGGAGCTCATGCGCTCGGTGGCGGGCGTGCTGCGGGCGGACAAGGCCCGGTACGCGGCCCTGCTCACCTCGGAGATGGGCAAGCCGATCGTCGAGGCCGAAGCCGAGGTGGAGAAATGCGCCTGGACGGCCGCGTGGTTTGCCGACAACGGCGCCCGCCTCCTCGCCGACGAGCCGATCGAGAGCACCGGAACCGAGAGCTACGTGAGGTTCCAACCGCTGGGGGTGATCCTCGCGGTCATGCCCTGGAACTTCCCGTTCTGGCAGGCGTTCCGCGCCGGCCTGCCCGCGCTGACCGCCGGCAACGTGATGCTTCTCAAGCATTCCTCGAACGTGCCGCAGTCCGCGCTGGCGATCGAAGAGGTGTTCCGCGAGGCGGGGCTGCCTGAAGGCGTGTTCCAGACGTTGCTCATCGGTTCGGGCGCCGTCGAGCGCCTGATCGCCGACCGCCGCGTGGCCGGCGTCACCCTGACGGGCTCGGACAAGGCGGGCGCCCTGGTGGCGGAGGCCGCGGGCAGGGGGCTGAAGAAGACGGTTCTCGAGCTTGGCGGCTCGGACCCGTTCATCGTCCTGGCGGACGCAGACATCGACGCCGCCGCGACCGTCGCCTGCCGCGCGCGAAACCAGAACAACGGCCAGAGCTGCATCGCCGCGAAGCGATTCATCGTCGAAGAGCCCGTGGCCGACGAGTTCGAGGAGAAGTTCGCGCGGGCGGTGGCGGCGCTCAAGGTGGGTAACCCGATGGAGAGGACCAGCCAGGTCGGCCCGCTCGCGCGCAAGGACCTGGTCACCGATCTCGAGCGGCAGGTCGACGAGTCGGTGCGCAAGGGCGCGACGGCGGCTGTCGGCGGCAAGAGAATCGCCGGCGAGGGCTACTACTTCGAGCCGACCGTGCTCACCAACGTGCGGGCCGGGATGCCCGCGTACGACGAGGAGACGTTTGGCCCGGTCGCCGCCGTGATTCGCGCTCGCGACTCAGAGGACGCGCTGCGCGTTGCCAACGACACCGAGTACGGGCTCGGCTCCAATCTCTGGACGCGCGACGTCGAGCGCGCCAAGAAGCTGGCCGAGCGCGTCGAGGCGGGGCTGGTCTTCATCAATGGGATGGTCGCGTCCGATGCCCGGCTGCCGTTCGGCGGCGTGAAGCGCTCGGGTTATGGCCGCGAGCTGTCGGACTACGGCATCAAAGAGTTCACCAACATCCAGACCGTCTGGGTGGGCCCGGCCAAAGCGACATCGCCGCCGCCCCGAGCCGAATAGCGCTCGAGACGGACCGGCTGCGGCTCGAGCCGGTCGAGACCTCACACGCGCCCGGTCTGCACGAGGCGGTCGTGTCCTCGCGACCCGAGCTGTTGCCGTGGATGCCGTGGGCGCGCGATCCCACCCGCGAGGCCTCGCTCGCTCTGACGCAACGGGACGAGCGTCTGTGGGCCGAAGATCGCGTGTTCCATTTCGCGCTCGTCGAGAAAGTGTCAAATCTCGCGCTTGGCGTTGCCGGCCTCAACCGCGAGGGAACCACAGGATTGGAGCTGCACTACTGGATCCGCACCGATCACGCCGGCCGCGGCCTGACCACCGAGGCCGGCCGCGCGCTCGTCGCGTGGGCGCGTGACGAGCTCCGGGCGCACCGCCTGTCGCTCTGGGCCGGCAGCGAGAACCATGCGAGCCGGCGAGTGGCGGAGAAGCTGGGTTTCGTGCACGTCGGGCCGCTCGACTGGCGACCCGAGGGCGGACTCGGCGACTTCGCCGCCGAGCGCTACGAGCTCAGCCTTTCTTCCTCTGATGCTTCTTCGCCAGCACGGAGTAGCTGTCCCTGAGAGCATTCTTCGGGTCGAGGCCGAAGCTGCGTGCCATCTCCGGCAACGCGGACGCGGGACCTTCTAGCTCGACGAAGTAACCGAAGTCGAGCACATCGAGAGTCACGGCGACACCGTCGAGATTCCAGACGGACCGTCGCTTCGGATAGGTCCAGCCCACCCGGAAGCCGAGCTGCTCGAGCATGTCGAGGGTCGCGTGGACGTCTTTCACCTCGATCTCGGTCTCTTCGCGGATCTTCACGCCGCCGTCGAACTTCGCCGGTCCCTTCGCGGTCAAGACGCCGTGCGGCCCGCCGTTGAGGACACGCAGCCGGAGCGTCGTGTTGCGAGTCGATTTCCCGGGGCCGTTGAACCTGAAGTTCTCCTCGCGATAGTGGCCGCCGATCCTGGCGCCGCGGCCGCGCAGTAATCCGCGGAGCTTGCGGTGTTCGGATGGGCCTGTCAGCCGAAACTTCAGCTCCGACTCGATAGTGCGGTCACGCTTGGGTCGCCTGGCCACGCGGTGCAGCGTAAACGGTCAGGCGGCGGTCTTTCGTATCTGATACAGCGACGCGATCACAGCGGTGCACTCGTCTTCGACGAAGTCCATGCCCGCGGCCTCGGCGGTCTTGCGTGCCTCTTCGGATCGGATGTCGAGCTGCAGCCACAACGCTTTTGCCCCGACCTCGGCCGCCTGCTTCGCGATCTCGGGCGCATCCGCCGAAGGGCGGAAGACATCGACGATGTCGATCCTGTCGGGCACGTCGAGCAGCGATCGGTAGACCTTTTCGCCGAACAGCCAATCGGCGTAGGGATTGATCGGGATGATGCGGAATCCCCGACGCTGAAGGCCCGCCGGCACTGAGCCGCCCGGCTTGAACGGGTCACGCGAGGCGCCGACGACCGCGATGGTCTTCGCCGACGCGAGGATGTCCTGGGGGTTGCGGCTCACGTAATGGACCAGGCTAGTCCGCGAGTGCCGGCGTTGACGGGTTTCGAGACAAAAAATAACCCGCGAGTGCCGGCACTCGCGGGTTGCAATTTCGCTTAGGCGACCTCGAACTTCGGCTGCACGATCGGCTCGAGCGCGTGGCCCAGCACGTCTTCGACCCGCGTCGCCAGGTGGAACGTCATCGCCTCGCGCACGGTCTCGGGCACATCATCGATGTCCTTCTCGTTGCGCCTCGGCAGGATGACCTCGGTCAGCCCCATGCGGTGAGCGGCCAGCACCTTTTGCTTCACGCCGCCGATCGGCAAGACCAAACCCTGCAGCGTCACCTCACCGGTCATCCCCACCGTGTTGCGCACGGGACGCCCCGTGAGCAGCGACACGATCGCGGTCGTCATCGTCACGCCGGCCGACGGGCCGTCCTTGGGCACCGCACCGGCGGGCACGTGGATGTGGAATGACTTGTTGATAGCGTCGCCGGGAATGCCGAGCTCGTCGGTGTGCGACCGGACGTAGGACAGCGCGATCTGCGCCGACTCCTTCATCACGTCGCCGAGCTGGCCGGTCAACGTCAGCGAGCCGCCGCCGTGGCCGTTGGTGGTTTCAGTCGCCGTCGCCTCGACGAAGAGCACGTCTCCGCCGACTCCAGTCACAGCCAGCCCCGTTGCAACGCCCGGCACCGCGGTGCGAGCAGCGACCTCGTTGTCGAACTTCGGCTTGCCGAGAAACTCGCGCACGCGGTCGGGCGTGATCTCGACCGGCGGCGTCAGCGCGCCCGTCGCGACCTTGGTGGCCACCTTGCGCGTGATCTTTCCGATCTCGCGCTCGAGATTGCGCACGCCGGCCTCGCGAGTGTGGTCGGTGATGACCTGCATGAACGCCAGGTCGCTGAACGAGATCTCCTCGGGCTTCAGCCCCGCCTGCTTGACCTGCCGCTTGAGCAGGTGGTCACGCGCGATCGCGACCTTCTCCTCTTCGGTGTAACCGTCGAGGCGGATGAGCTCCATGCGGTCGAGAAGCGGAGCGGGAATCGTCTCCGAGACGTTCGCGGTCGGGATGAACAAGACCTCGGACAGGTCGAGGTCGACCTCGAGGTAGTGGTCGCGGAACGTGTGGTTCTGCGCTGGGTCGAGGACCTCGAGCAGCGCCGCCGACGGGTCGCCCCGCCAGTCGCTGCCCACCTTGTCGATCTCGTCGAGCATGATCACCGGATTCTTCGTGCCGGCGTCCTTCAATGCGCGGACGATGCGGCCCGGCAGGGCACCGACGTAGGTGCGGCGGTGGCCGCGAATGTCCGCCTCATCGCGGATTCCGCCGAGGGAGACGCGCGTGAACTTGCGTCCGAGGGCGCGCGCGACCGACTCACCGAGCGACGTCTTGCCGACGCCGGGAGGGCCAACCAGAGTGATGATCGCGCCCGACCCGCGTCCCGAAAGGACCTCGAGCCCGCGCTCCTTGCGCAGCTTGCGCACGGCGAGGAACTCGATGATGCGGTCCTTCACGTCCGAAAGACCGGTGTGGTCCTCGTCCAGGATCTGGCGCGCCTTGACCAGGTCGTAGTTGTCCTCAGAGCGCACGTTCCACGGGATGTCGAGCATCCAGTCGAGGTACGTGCGGATCCATCCGTACTCGGGGTTCTGCTCGCTCGTCCGCTCGAGGCGGTCGAGCTCACGGTTCACCTCGGTCAGCACGGCCTCTGGCATCTCGGCCTTGGCGATCCGCTCTCGGTAGGTCGAGACCACGTCAGTCTGGCCTTCGTTCAGCTGCTTCTTGATCGCCTCCATCTGCTGGCGCAGGAGGAACTCGCGCTGGGTCTTCTCCATGCCTTCGGCGACCTCGCTGCGGATCTTCTCTTTGAGCGACGCGTCGGCCAGGACGGCCTTGGTCCACTCGATCAGCGTGCTCAGGCGCTTCTCGAGGTCGGTCTCCTCGAGGATCTGCAGCTTCTGCTCGGTCGACAGGTCGGGCGAATAGCCCGCCAGGTCGGCGAGGTGGGTGGGCGTCCGAGCGGCGCGCAGGAACTGCACGACTTGGGGCAGGCCACGGGACTCGACGAGGTTCTCGAGCAGCGCTCGGTATTCGCGGGCGAGCTCCTGCGAGCGCTCGGTGGGAGGCTCGGGGTCGAGGATCGGGTCGGCCTTGACCCACAGCGCCCCGCCGATGTCGGCCTGGCCGCTGCCCAGCCGCGCGCGGTACTCGCCGCGGATCATGAACGCCTCGGCGCCGGTCGGCAGCTCCGCCGATTCGCCCAGGCGGGCCACTGTGCCGGTGCCGCCGAACTTGCCGTCGATGCGCGGGACCAGCAGGACCAGGCGGTTGCCCTGGCGGGCCGCCTCGATGGCGGCCTTCTGGTTGTCGCCCTCGACGGCGAGGGTGACGGACATGTGGGGGAGGACGACGACGTCGTCCATGGGGAGGACTGGGAGTAGCTCGGATTTGGGTGTTGCCATCTGTTCGAAAGAACGTTTACCCAGGACCGAGAATTCCCAATCCTCGGCGCCCCTCCGGCCCTTCGGGCCACCTCCCCATGAATGGGGAGGAGGGCTAGATCCGGGTCACGCTCCCCGAGCTTGCCCCGCGGCGCGAAAGGGCGTCGATGGTCACCGCCGCCAGCAGTACGAGCCCGGTGACGATGTACTGGGCCGTGAACGAGTAGCCCTGGAGATACATGCCGTTGTAGATCCCGCCGATCACGAGACCGCCGAGCACGCCGTGCAGCGCCTTGCCCCGGCCACCCATCAGGCTCGTTCCGCCGATGACCGCCGCCGCCACCGCCCACAGGACGTACTGCCCGCCCTGGACGTTGTTGTTCATCCCACCCAGCAGCGCCGCGTACAGCAGCATCGCGATGCCTGCCGTCATCGAGCACAGGGCGAACGCGATGGTGCGGATGACCGCGAGGTTGACGCCGGCCCGGCGCGCCGCCTCCGGGTTGCCGCCGATCGCGTACACGTAGCGGCCGTACTTCGTGCGCTGCAGCAGGATGGTCCAGGCGCCGAGGATCGTGACCACGATCGGGATGACCCAGGGCACGCCCTCGAGCACGCCCAGAACAGCACGGTTCGTGTTGCAGATGCCGACCACGACGACTGCGACGACGGCGATGACGCCGATCTTGATAAAGGTGAGGCTCGGCGGCGGGGCAACGAGGCCGCTGGTCCGGCGCCGGTGGTCGCTCACCCACATGGTCACGCCGAGACCGATGACAACGACCGCGGCAAGAATCCAGGACACCGTGGGGTCGATGGTGCCCCACATAAGGTTGTAGACGACCTTCAGGTTGTCGCTGAACCCCTGCAGGTTGGGATAGCCGGAGAACGGGCCGAACCCGAGGATGATCAGGAAGAGTCCGTTCGCGATCAGATAACCGGCAAGCGTGACGATGAAGGAAGGAAGGCGCAAGCGCGTGATGAGCGTGCCCTGGATCGCGCCGAAAGCCGCGCAGAACCCCAGTCCGGCGATGATCGCTGCCCACCACGGCCAGTTCGTGGTCGACGGCTGCACGAGCTGGACGGTGATTGCGGCGCCGCACGCGCCCACGAAACCGATCGAGAGGTCGATCTCGCCGAGGATCAGGGCGAAGCCTTCGGCCATGCCCAGCACCATGATCACCGCGCTCTGCTGAAAGAGGTTGACGAGGTTGACCGCCGAGAGGAAGACATGGTTCGGGCTGATCGTCCAGAACACTGCGACGATCGCGACCATCGCGACAATGACCGGCAGCACCCCGCTCTCGCCCGCGCGGATCCGTGAGGCCCAGCCGCGCGTGTACTCACCGAGCGACTGGGCAACGACACCTGGTGGAACCTCGGCCACAACCTCGGGTACGGCCGTTAGGTCTGCCGGCGCGGTCAGATCAGCCTTCTGGTCAGCTTTCTGGGGTACGTCGGCCATCGCGGCTCAGACCTCCCGTCGTCATGTACTCCACGACGCTCTGCCGGTCGAACTTCGACGCATCGTCCTGGACCACCAGCCGGCCGAGGTACATGACAGCGATCCGGTCGGCGACCTCGAAGACGTCGTTGAGGTTGTGCGATATGACCATCACGGCCAGCCCCCGATCGCGAAGGCGCTTGGTGAGGTCGATCACCTGCTTGGTCTGCACGACGCCGAGCGCCGCGGTCGGCTCGTCCATGATCACGAGCTTCGAGTTCCACATGACGGCCTTGGCGACCGCGATCGATTGGCGCTGGCCTCCGGAGAGCGAGGCGACCGGCTGGCGGATCGAGCGGACGGTTGTCACGCGCAACCCCGCAAGGGTCTCGGCTGCGGAGCGCTCCATGCTGTCCTCGTCGAGCAGCCCCGCGCTCGTGCGCTCGCGGCCCAGAAACATGTTCTGCACGATGTCGAGGTTGTCCGCCAACGCGAGGTCCTGGTATACGGTCTCGATGCCCAACCGCGCCGAATCGCGCGTGCTTCGGATGTGCGCTTCCTTGCCTTCCCAGAGGAACTGGCCGTGGTCGGCGATGTAGACGCCGGAGATGCACTTGGTGAGGACGGACTTGCCGGCTCCGTTGTCGCCGCACAGGGCGGTGACCTTACCCGCCGGGAGGTCGAGGTTCACGTGGTACAGCGCCTGGACTGGACCGAAGTGCTTGTCCAGGTCGCGCACCTGAAGCAACGGCTGTGAGGTCGCTCGGGGCTCGGCGACTTCGGCCGTCATCTCAATCGCATTATCCCCGAGAAAGAGAAACGCCGCCGCGAGGTGCGGCGGCGTCGCTGATTGCAGACGGTTACGAGATCCCTGCCGCGGTGCAGGCGGCCGCGCCGGCCTTGCTGCAGAGGGTGGCCTTGTCGACGAACTGGTCCTTGATCACGGTCGCGTTCATGTTGGTCGTGTCGACCCAAACCGGGACCAGGAGAGATGCGGGCTGCGGGCTGCCGGTCACGCCGGAAGGCGGCGTGGTGGTGCCGTTGAGCAGCGCGCTTGGCGGCGTCTTGCTCGCGCGAAGCACGGTCGCGAGCGCCACGGCGTCCTGAGCCTCGAGGTAGATCGGCTTGTAGACGGAGCCGCACTGGTAGCCGGTCAAGACGTTGACCATGCCGTCCAGCGTCGCGTCCTGGCCGGTCGTCGGGACCTTCTTGGCCGGGATGTTCTTGTTCTTCAGGACCTGGATCACCGCGTTTCCGAGGCCGTCGTTGGCCTCGACCGTGGCATTGATGTTGGAGTGCGCGGTGAAAGCCTGCTGGAACACGGTCGCGCCGACGTCGTTCTTCCAGTCGGTCGCGATCTGCTCACCCACCAGGGTCATGCCCTGGCTGTTGCTCTTGCCCGCTGTCAGCGGCGTTGTCTTGTCGCCCCAGATGGCGTCGTTGTAGCCCTGCGCGAACGAGACGGCGTTCGGGTCAGAGTTCTGGCCGCCGTCGAGCTCGAAGACCTTCGGGCTCTGGACGCCCCAGTCGGACACGCACTTGACGAACCCCTTGCCGATGAGCTCGCCTACCTGCACGTTGTCGAAGCTGACGTAGTAGGTGTTGGTGCCCGTGAAGGTCGCGCGGTCGTAGCTGATGACCTTGACGCCGTGCGACTGGGCGTATGCCTGGATCTGCGAACCGGTGGTGGGGTCCAGCGGGTCCATGATCAGGACGCTCGCCCCGGCCGTGACAAGCGCCTGCGCCTGCGACAACTCGGTCGCGGCGAGACCAGCGGCGTTGTCGATCGTGAACTGTGACGACGAGTAACCGGCCTGCGTGAAGGCCTTGGTCAGGTAGGGCAGGTCATACGCCTGGTACCGGCCTGACGTCGTCGTGTCGGGAAGGAGCACGCCCACCTTGCCGCTGCCGGCCTTGACGAGGTCGGAGAGCTTGGGCATGTAGGTGAAGTTCGCGTCGAACGAGCTGATGCTCAGGTCCGACGGAACCGTTGCCGTCGGGGTACCGCCCCCGCCGCCTCCACTGTTCCCGCCACACGCGGCGACGAGAAGCCCCACCACCGCAATGGCGGGGAACAGTCTGGATAACTTCATGCGCTTACCTCACAGAAACAACCCCGCTGCCTTCTTCCCGTTCCTCCCCCGGGGCGAGAGTGCGCCGACAGCAGGTCTTACTCCGAAGCCAGATCTGAGTAGGCGCATTCTGTTGCCCAGGATGATGGCGTGTCAAGTCAGCCGATCCGGTGCATCTGACGCCTGATGTAACAATTCGCGCGCATATTTCTCAAAGGTTTCTTAGAGAACCTCGGCCTAATATCGAGGCACCGTGACGCGAGGGCGATTGGCGCTGTGCGGAGCCGCGTTGGGTCTGGTCGCCTCTCAGGCAGGCCACCTCCTGGTCTACGCGCTGGTCTACGGCCAGGCGGCGGCGCGCGTCCAGAGCAGCGGCACCCATGCCTACTTCCCGGCCCTGGTGAAGTCGGCCTTCGGTCTTGCGGCGATCTTCCTGCTGCTGTCCCTCGTGGCCGTCGGACTCGCCCGACTACTTGCCGGCCGGCGCCTCGTGAGCGCGCCGGCGCCGCCGTTCGTGCGTTTGGTGGCGCTGCTCTTCTGCTTTCAGCTGACCTGCTTCGTGGTCCAGGAGACCATCGAGATGGTGGCCGGAGCGCCCGCCACCTCGGCGCCGGCGCTTTTGCTGTGGGGCTCGGTCGGCCAGCTGCCGGTGGCGGTGCTCGCCGCGCTGGCCCTGCGCTGGATGGCGACCCGGATCGCCCCCGCGATTGCGGGCCTTCTCCGGCCGGCCGCGGCCGCGGTCAGGCTCGCCACGTTCTCCGTCACGCTGCAGCCCCGGCCAGTGCCGGTCGAGGCAACCCTCTCACTCGAGGTCCTTGCCTCGAGGCTCAGACGGCGAGGTCCTCCCCTCTAGGCGCGACGCATCGTTCGTCGTCACGCACATAGATAAAAGGAGGAATCAAACGTGAGCAGAACTCGCGCCTATGTCGTCGTCGGCCTGCTCGTCATCTTCGTCGTCGCGGGCGGCATTCTCATCTACGCCACGAGCCACCACGGTGGCCAGAGCCGAACCTTCGACGTGAATGTCACCGGTGCCAAGAGCATGTCGCCGGACCTGCTGACCGCCAACCAGAACGACATGGTCACCATCAACATCCACAGCGACACCACCGGTGAGGTCCACCTGCACGAATACGACATCGCGTTCGACGCGGTGGCGGGCCAGGTGGTGAGCCACACGTTCAAAGCGGACAAGACCGGCCAGCACGAGATCGAGTGGGAGAGCACGAGCACGCATCTCGGCTACCTGGTGATCAATCCATGACGCACGTCCTCCTCCACGGTTTCGGACCGCGCTACGACCTGCCGATCGCTACCGCGCTCTACCTCTACGCGGCGGGCGGGGTCGTGTTCATCTCGTTCGTGCTGGTCGTGCTGTTCGCGGGAGGTCGTGCCGGCCCCAACGCGGCCGACTATCCACGCCGCGCGGCCGCCTGGCTGCTACCGATAGCCCGCTCGCGGTGGCCCCGAATCGTGGGCGGGCTCATCGGCGTCCTCGCGCTCGTGGCGGTGATCGTCACCGGATTCTTCGGCGACACCAAGAACGCCTTCTACAACCCGTCCGAGTACATCGTCTGGATCTTCTTCTGGGCCATGCTCGTCATCTTCTCGGGACTTGTCGGCAACCTCTTCTACTTCCTGAACCCGTGGACCGCGATCTACGACGCGCTCGCCAGGGTCGTCCATCCCAGGCCCGTGTGGAAGATGCCCAACGTGGGCTGGTGGCCGGCGGCCGCGGCCTACTTCTCCTTCGCATGCCTCGAGCTCACCACAGGGCTCGCGGTGCGCCCGCAGATCGTCGCAGTGTCGGCGATCGTCTACACGCTCGTCACCGTCGGAGGCATGTTCCTCTTCGGCCGCGAGGAATGGCTCGAGCACTGCGAGGCGTTCACGATCCTCTTCGGCATCGTTGCCCGCTTCGGACCTTTCGAGACGGAACGCGACGAGACCGGAAAGATCAGCGCGGTCTACGTGCGGCCGTGGGGCGTCGGCCTCCTCAAGCCCTCGGCCTCGGGCTGGGACCGCGTCCTGTTCGTGATCTTGATGCTGAGCACGCTCGCCTTCGATGGGATCAGCGCAACGCCCGCCTGGCAGGACTTCACCGTGGCCCTCAAGCCGTACTGGCTGCCGCTCGGATCGTTCGGGCTGTTCGCGGTCCGGACCTTCGGGCTGGTGCTTCTGACGGTCGCGTTCCTTCTCATCTTCATCGCGTTCATGGAGGCGGTCATCTACCTCGGGCAGCGCAAGGTCGACGTCAAGGCGACGGTGACGTCGTTCGCGCTCACGCTGGTGCCGATAGCGCTCGTCTACAACGCGGCGCACAACTACAGCTACATCGTGGTGCAGTCGCAGTACGTGATCCCGCTCCTGAATGACCCGCTGCACAGAGGCGCGCACCTGTGGCCGGCCGTCGCAGGCTTCACGCCCAACTTCGCGCTGGCCCAAGCCTCCACGGTCTGGTACGCCGACATCGTGCTCATCGTCCTCGGGCACGTCATCGCCGTTTTCCTCTCCCACCTCCGCGCCGGGGAGAGGTTTCGGACCGCCCAGCGCGCGCTGCTGAGCCAGTACCCCATGCTTTTCCTGATGGTTCTGTACACGATGACCAGCCTGTGGATCCTCGCCCAACCCATCACGAAGGAATCGTGAGCACCAGAAGGCCGGCGCCAAGAGGCGCCAACCGAGTCCCTGTGCGCAAGCCGGTGGCGGCGACTCCGGCATGGGTGCTGCCCGCCGCGGTCGTCGTCGGCCTGGCGCTGGTGGTCACGACGTTCCTGATCGCCCGCTGGTACCTGACGCCACTCCCGCCCAAGGCTCCGAGCGCCGACACGACGGCGCAGGTGATATCGATCATCACCACCCTGCCGAGCTCGGAGTTCGACTCGGTCGGACAGGGCACCGCGACCAGCCTGATCAAGCCCGTGTCCGGCTCCGGGCTGACAGGCACGACCGGCAAGCCGGAGGTGGTCTACGTCGGCGCCGAGTACTGTCCGTACTGCGCAGCTCAGAGGTGGCCGCTGATCATCGCCCTGTCGCGATTCGGCACGTTCACGGGCCTGCAGACGACCACGTCCTCGTCCACTGACGCCTTCCCCAACACGGTCACGTTCACGTTCAGAGGCGCGACGTATACGAGCCAGTACATCGATTTCCATTCGGTCGAGACGCTCGACCGCGACCAGAAGCCGCTGCAGACGCCGAGCTCGGCGGATCGGCAGCTGCTCGACAAGTACGACTCGGGCGGCACGATCCCCTTCATCGATTACGGCAACCGCTTCGCCTCGGTCGGCGCGTACTACCAACCTGACGCCATCGCCGGCATGAGCTGGCTGGCGCTGGCGGACGCTCTCAAACAGCCGGATTCCACCCAGGCCAAGGCGATCATCGGGTCGGCCAACTACATGACGGCGGCGATCTGCAAGATGACCGGCGACCAACCCGCGGCGGTGTGCTCCAGCGCGACGATCCAGAACCTTGAAAAGAACCTGAAGTAATGGACCGGCTCCGGCTCGCCGCGGTGCTCGCCGGCCTGGCGGGTGTGGCGGTGTCGGTCTACCTGACCGTGCAGCACTACCAGGGTGTGGTTCCCGGCTGCCCGGTCGTCGGTCCGGTGAACTGCGATGCGGTGCTTTCGAGCAGGTATGCCGTGCTTGCCGGTACATCACTGCCGACGTCGGCCCTCGGCATTCTGTGGTTCGCCGTCGGGACCGCGCTGTGGATCGGAGGCTGGCGACGGCCGATCTACGCCTGGGCCGGTGCCGGGCTGGCTTTCGCCACCGTCCTGGTGTTCGTCGAGATCGTGCTCATCGGCGCAATCTGCCTCTGGTGCACCGCGGCGCACGTCCTCGTCCTCGCCCAGTTCCTGATCGCGCTCACAATCTGGCAGAGGGAGCGCCGCTGATCACATTCCCATTCGACGTCACGGTCTACGCCGGCCTGGTCGCGCTCTTTTTCGGGCACGCGTGGCTGGCGCGATCGGTGACCGATTCGGAGCAGAAGCACACCCTGTACTTCTTCGCCGGGCTGCTTGTCCTCTGGCTCGCGCTGGAGACTCCTATCGACACGCTCAGCGACCACTACCTCGACAGCGTGCACATGCTGCAGCACGTCCTCCTCGCGTTCGTGGCGCCGCCGCTTCTGCTGCTCGGGGTGTCGCCAACGATGGCGGCGCGGATCGTCGGGATTCCCGGACTGCGTCCATTGCTCGAGCCGATTCCGGCGCAGGTGATCGCCGCCACGGTGATGATCGCGTGGCACGTGCCCGCGCTTTACGACGCCACGCTGCACAACGAGGGGCTGCACGTCGTCGAGCATCTGATGTTCATCGCCAGCGGGGTATTCCTGTACTGGCCGATCATCGACGCGACGTCGTCCACCGCGCGATGGCACATGTCTCGAGGCGCGAACCTCGTCTACATGCTGCTGGCGACGATTCCGCAGGACGGCGTTGCGCTGGCGCTGCTGTTCTCGCGCGTTCCGTTTTACGAGTTCTACACGCACGTGCCGCGGCTGATCGCGGGATTCACGCCGGTGATCGATCAGACCATCGCGGGGGCCGTTCTGATGATCTTCGGCAAGGCGACCCTCGCGGTCGCCGCGCTCGTGGTGTTCTTCCGTTGGTTCGGGGAGGAGCGGGCGGAAGATCGAGGAATAGAATCGGCTGTGAGGGTGCCGTGAAGTTTCGCCGGGCGCGCGCATGAAGTTCGCCGATTCGATCCTCGATCTCGTCGGGAATACACCGTTGGTCCGCCTTCAGAAAGTGACCGCGGGCGTCAAACCGACGATCCTCGCCAAGCTCGAGGAGCTGAACCCCGGCGGGAGCGTCAAGGACCGGATCGGCCTGACCATGGTCGAGGACGCTGAGCGGGCCGGGAAGCTGCGCCCGGGCGGCACGATCATCGAGCCGACCTCGGGCAACACCGGGCACGGCCTCGCGATGGTGGCCGCGATCAAGGGCTACCGGATGATCTTCGTCATGCCGGACAAGATGTCCGCGGAGAAGATCAGCCTGCTGAGGGCGTACGGGGCGGAGGTCGTCGTGTGCCCCACGAACGTCGAGCGCGAGTCGCCGCAGTCGTACTACTCGGTCGCCGACAGGCTCGCGCGCGAGATCCCCGGCGCTTTCCAGCCCAACCAGTACTTCAATCCCCGCAACCCCGAGGCGCACTACGCGACGACCGGGCCCGAGATCTGGGAGCAGACCGAGGGCCGCATCGACGTCTTCGTCGCCGGCATGGGCACCGGGGGAACTATCAGCGGCGTCGCGCGCTACCTCAAGGAGCGCAAGCCGTCGGTGTACATCGTCGGCGCTGATCCGGAGGGCTCGCTCTATTCCGGGCCGATCGCGCCGTACAAGGTCGAAGGCGTCGGGGAGGACTTCATGCCCGGGACGATGGACATCAAGATCGTCGACCAGATCGTGCAGGTCACGGACAAGCAGTCCTTCATGGCGGCGCGGCGGTTGGCGCGTGAGGAGGGCATCCTCGTCGGCGGCTCGAGCGGGCTTGCGCTGCATGCGGCGCTGGAAGTTGCGCGCGATCGCGAGGCCGGCGACGTGATCGTCGTCCTGTTCCCCGACACCGGGCGCAACTACTTGAGCAAGTTCTTCAACGACGAGTGGATGCGCCAGAACGGCTTCCTCGCGAGG
>DATEHC010000075.1:0-9969 GCA_035279785.1 Candidatus Dormiibacterota bacterium | reverse complement strand
GTACTCGTCCGAATGGTTCACGGCGGAGGCCGTTTCCTTGGCCACGATCATCACGTGCTCGCTCAGCAGCAGGTCCATCCGGGTGCGCAGGTCTGCGGCCAGGGATTGCGCCGGCGATGTAGGGCTGGGGCTCGGCCCCGGGACGTTCTGGCTCGAGCACGCGACAAGCAAGAGCCCAATCACGACGAGACGCTTCAAGTCGCGGGAAATTTTGGGCCATTAGCATGGATTCGTTTTGCCGGAATGGCTGCTGGTCGACGGCTCGAGCATGTTCTTCCGCGCCTTTTATGCGATCCCGCAGACCATGCGCGGCCCCGATGGGAAGATGAACAACGCTGTACGTGGCACGCTCGACACGCTCGCGCGCTACGTCACCGACCGCCAACCGAGGCACCTCGCGTTCACGACCGATGAGGACTGGCGCCCTGCGTGGCGGGTCGACCTGATCAAGGGCTACAAGGAGCACCGCGTCGCCGAGCCGATACCTCCTGCGCTGATCCCGCAGGTGCCGGTAATCCTCGATGCGCTCACCGCGGTCGGCGTCGACGTGATCGGCCTGGACGACTACGAGGCCGAGGACATCGTCGCCTCGCTCGCCTCGAAGGTGAAGACGCCGATCGAGATCGCCAGCGGCGATCGCGACCTGTTCAGCCTGGTGCGCGGTCGCGACGTCATCGTGCTTTACCCGCAGAAGGGCGGTCCGGCGGAGGTCGACGAGGCGGAGGTTGCGCGCCGCTACGGAATACCGGGCCGCGCCTACGCGGACTTCGCCATCCTGCGCGGCGATCCCTCCGACGGGTTGCCCGGGATTCCTGGGATCGGCGACAAGACGGCGGCGCAAATGGTGAAGAAGTACGGCTCGATTCAGAAGATGCTCGAGGCCGGGATCTTCCGCAAGGAGGAGCAGGCCGACTACCTGCGGAGCGCTTTGAAGGTGGTTCCCCCGGTCGCGGATCTGCCGTTGAAGGTTCCGAAAGGGCGGCGAGACAGCTACCCGGACGACCCCGCCAGGGTCGAGCAGCTGGCCAGGAAGCACGGCATTGCGAGCAACCTCGAGCGCCTCGTGACGGCCCTGAACAAGATGCCGGCGCCGGCCGCGCGCTGAGCCGCTGTGGAGGCCGGGCTCTGCGGGTCGTGCGTTCATTCGCAGACCGTCAAGGGCACGCGCACCGTCTTCTGGATGTGCCGGCGCTCCCGCACCGATCCCTCGTTTCCACGCTATCCACGACTCCCGGTGCTGCAGTGCCGGGGCTACGAAGCTAGACCGAAACCGCCCTCATGAGGGCGATGGGTTGGCTCTCGTTCGCGTCGAAAGTCGAGATGACCCGCCCCGAGGCGAGGTCGAGATCGGCGATCCGCCCGGTGTCGCTCACGGCGTAGAGTTCCCCGGCCGCGGGACTCAGGGCGAGGCTCCACACATGCCAGTCGGGAAGGGCGCGGACGTGCGCCGTCAAGGTGCGGGTGTCGACCCACACAACGCCGGAGCTAGCGGCCGCGATCAACCACCGTCCGTCGGGACTCACGACCGCGGAGTTGGACCCGACGTTCCCGAACGATCCGCTCGCGAGCTGGGCGGTCCGCCTGACCTGCGGGTTGAACTGCTGCGAGTTGTCGATCTGCACAACGACGCCGGTGGATCCGTTGAATGCGTACACGACGTCACCGGGTCGGTCCATGGCGATCGACCAGTGCTTCTCGGCGGCGCTCGATCCAAAGCCTTTGCCGGGGAGGTCGAGGCAGAACGCGAATGGTCCGTCAAGGCTCAGCACGTGGACGAATGGGTTCTCGCTCTCGCGCACGTACATGCTGAAGAGCCACCCGCCGTCACGCGTGGCGATGCCGGAGAGGCGAGTTCCCGTCATCGATTGCTCGCCGTTGCTCTTGTCGACGACGATGTTCTCGTCGAGGGTCGAAGACGCCACGTTGAACAGGCGGACGTAGTACTCCCGGCCGTCGAGGTACTGGATCAGGTAAAGCCGCAGACCGTCGTCGCTGATCGCGTCGAAATTGAACCGGCCAGGCAGATTGACGTCTTTGGCGACTCGCATCTCGAGCGTGCTGACGATGAGGAAATGAGTGGCGGCGCCATCGAACGCCTGCGCGACCAGCCAGGCGCCGCCGTGAGACATGCCGCCAGGAAGACCGTCAGACGTGGCCACCGGCAGTTGGAACTGACCGGGTAGCCGCAGAGTGGAAATCGTGAGCCCTGTGGCCGGATCGGCGTCGACGAGCGCCGTTCCCTTGATCGAGTAGAGGTGCCGCCAGTCGGGGGACGGAATGCCCAGCGGCAGGTGCCTGACTGCGAAGTGGGTCTGCGAGTCGATCACGACGATCTCATTGCCGGTCGCCTCGAACAGGCGCACGTGGCCGGATGCGACGGGCGGCTTGGATGGTCCTCCAGCGCAGGCGGCCGCGATGCCAACCACCACTATGACGGCGAGCGTTCGAACGATTCTCATGCCGCCCATACACCTCGGCATCCGAATCGGTTCCCGGTTCGTCAGAGCGAGCTTGCGAGTTGCAGCGCCTGTGCTTTCGTCATGTTGCCCTCGATCCGGACGATCGTGCCGCCGTCGTCGACGATCAACGTGTTGGTAGCCAGCCGAAGCGTGTCGAAGTACGCGTTCCCGTTCGCGTCGGTGAACACGAAGACGTGCGGCGCTCCCGAGATCCACCACCCTCGGTGGCCGTTTACCTCGACCTGTTCGATAGTGGCATCGGGACCGACCGTCTTCCCGAAGAACTGCTCGTTGACGGCTCCGCGGGCTTCCGTCAGCAGGACCGACACGCCGGTCTGTCCGCTGGGCGTGATGCCTGGATGGTTGGTGTAGACCAACGTGACTTCGCCGCCGGTCGGTCCCGCAGGCGGATCCGCTACGTATACGGCGTCCGGTTGGCCGAGAGCTGGCGGCACGCGAATCGCCCAGGCCACTCTGCTCCGCGCCTGGCTCAGCGTCGTCGGCGTGCCGAGACCCAGCGCCTGGCCAGGCTTCGCCGAGGGCGTCTGGAGCGCAGGCACCCGGTTCACGGTTGTATGGAGGTTGAGGAAGCCCGCGATTGCATCGCGGGTGGGGGTGTAGGCGTTCAGCGACGCCACGACCAGGAGCACCGCGGCGGCCAGGGCAAGCGCGCGACCCCAGGCGAAGCTTCTGCGCAAGGTCACGTTGAGCTGCGGGGTGGCGGGCCACGCGATGAACGGCGAGAGATCGTGCAGCTCTCGCTCGAGATCATGCACGGGCCGCACCCTCAATCTCGACCCGCAACCTCGCCAGGGCTCGCGAGAGGCGCGACTTGACGGTGCCCACGGCGATGCCGAGTGCGGCAGCCGTCTCCTCGCCGTCGAGCTGTAGGAAGTAGCGACTCGCGATCACGAGGCGGTCGTCCTCTCCCAGGGCGTTGACCATCTTGAGCAGCCGCCTCCGCTCATCATCGGCCACGACCACCGCCTCGGGGGATGGGGCCGCATCCCCCTGGCGGAAGTCGTCGGTGAGCTTGAGCTCCAACCGTTGACGGCGGCCGGCGGACCGTGCTCGATTACGCGCCTCGTTGGCTACGATCCGAAGAAGCCACGGCCTCAGTGGAGAGCCGAGCCGGAAGCGGCCGACGGCGCGAAATGCCTTGACGAACGCCTCTTGGGCGGCGTCCTCGGCTTCAGGCGCTGATCCGGTGATGACATAGGCGGTGCGGAAGGCGACTTGTTGGTAGCGCTGCACGATCTCCTCATAAGCGGCCGTGTCCCCGCGCTGGGCGCGCGCGATCAGGCTCGAATCGTCCGCTGGCCGGCCCTCCATCGGAACGCATCATCTACACCTTGGGCGGCATCATGGTTCCCTGCAACCCAATCGGGTTGATCCGGGTTTAAGAGGCTGATGGACGGGATCGATCGCGCCTTCGAGCGCCTGGTGCGGGATCACCAGGACCGCGTCTTCGCCCTCGGTCTTGCCCTGACCGGGAATCGCCACGACGCCGAGGACGTCGCCCAGGACACATTCATCCGCGCCTACAAGGCGCTCGGCACGTACTCGCCCGAGCGCATCCGCGACCTCAAACAGAAGGCGTGGCTCCACCAGATCGCGCTCAACGTGGTCAGGAATCGTGTCCGCGGCATTCGTCCTCGCCTGGTCGAGCTGAACGGCAGCGAGCCGGATTCCGCAACCGGACCCGAGGAAGACGTGTTACGGAGGTTCGAGATCGACGAGTTGGCGGCGCGCGTCGCCTGCCTGCCCGCGAAGTACCGCGAGGCCGTCGTGCTGAGGCATGTCCAGGACCTGTCGTACGCCGAGGTGGCGGAGACGCTGGGTCAGCCGGTGGGGACGGTCAAGGCCAACGTCCATCGCGGACTGAAAATCCTTAGAGGTGAGAACCATGGCGACCGTGATGATTGATCTGAAGAGGCTCGGCGAGGTCAAGGCGCCGGCCGGTTTCGCCGAGCGCGTGCTGGCCGAGGCGGGCATGACCGATTCCTACGCGCTGTTCGAGACGGTGCTCGGTCCGGTCTACGTCGCCTGGAATCCGCGCGGAGTCTCGGCTGCGATGCGGGCGCCGTCCGCGAAGGAGTTCGAGGACTGGTTCCACGACAACGTCGGCCGTCTGCTCGTGCGCGTCGATCCGCCGGCCGCGCTGGCGGCGAAGATCGAAGACCAGCTCGCGGGGAAGCGCCGCATGCAGTTCGACCTGCGAGGGCTCACGCCTTTCTCCGAGGCCGTCCTGCGCAAGACGCTCGAGATCCGGCGTGGCGAAGTGCGCCCGTACGGATGGATCGCGCGCGAGATCGGCCACCCGGCGGCGGTGCGCGCCGTCGGCACCGCCCTGGCCAACAACCCCATTCCCTATTTCATCCCGTGCCACCGCGTGGTGCGATCGGATGGGGTGATCGGCAACTACGGCGGTGGCGGTCCCGAGGCGAAGAAAGAGATCCTGTCGTTGGAGGGCGTGCAGCTCGCGCGCCTGCAGCGCCTGGCGCAGTCGGGTTATCGGTACGAAGGCATCAAGAGCACCAGGATCTTCTGCTTTCCGACCTGCTATCACGGCCGGCACGCGCGCGAGGAGAACTTCGTGTTCTTCCACGACGAAGCGGAAGCGCGAAGTGCGGGCTATCGGCCGTGCAAGGACTGCCGGCCCGCGGTCGCCTAGGGAGGAAGCGGTCCCACGCTCGCCCCGAGCGGCTGGGCGCGGCGGTAGTGAAACCGGGCCAGGCCGCCGTCGTAATTGATCGCCTTGCCGCCGTGGTAGTGCGCCGGCGTCGATCCGCGGTGTGGCGTGTGGCCGAAGACGACGCGGCGCGAACCGGTCAGCTCGAGCCAGCGATCGAGACGTTCGGGCTGGGTGGCGAAGATGCCCTTGCCGCTCATCACGTCCCAAAGCAGGTGGTCGTCGCCTGCTTCGAGGACGAGCCGGCCATTCGTGTTGATCGTGCTCACGGGATCGGCTTTCTCTTCGCCCAGGAGCATTCGGTAGTCGTCGTTGCCGCAATGCTGGACCAGGGTTCCGTCGTCGAGCTTCAGCAACAGGGGTCGCGCCTTCATCCATTTTTGGAGCGGCTCGTCCTTGCGGAGCTCTTCGAGGTCGTGCGGCTGGCCGCCGATGCCTACCCAGAAGCCGATGCGCGAGGGATCGCGTAGGGCGCCGAGCATCGCGACCTCGTGATTGCCCAGGAGCACTTCCGAGTTCATGCGATCACGCGCGAAACGCATGCAGCCCACGCCGAAAGGCCCGAAGTCGACCAGGTCGCCGAGGAAGATCGTTCGCCACTTTTCCGCCGGGTACGGCTTCAGCGCCGCGAAGAGTCGCTCGAGGTCGCCGTGGACGTCGCCGACTATCAGGATAGGCAGATCGACCGCAGCCATTCCTCTCCGACGCCTTCGATTCGCCGCACCGCACGCGTGTAGGAGCCGATGGTCTGAAGCTCCGTCCGATGAGCGGGCCAGCGGAGATCATCACCTAGAAGCGCGGTCAGCTCTTTGCGCGTGAACGGGCGGGCGCGCGTGAAGAGCTTGCTGTCTTGGGTGCCTTTGAAGACCCAGAAGCAGTCCCACGTATTTGTCGCGCGAGCTCGCCGCACGTGAGCGTTTTGGTCCCACCACCCGTTGCCCGGATCTTGGGTGACGTCTCTAAGTACGTCCTCGATCTCCAGGCTGCCTACGAGGTGGAATCCCGGCCTGTGATTGAGGAGTCGAGCGACGAAGACGATGAGGTCGCCACGTTGAGCGCGGCGGAGGCTGAATGCGCGACCGGCGCGGCGGCAGTTGTCGCCGTACGTCGCAGGGGTCGAGGTGAAATCGGGGTCGAGGTGGACGGCCTTGTCGCGCCAGCCGCGCAGCATCGGCGCTCGCCACGGGTGCGGTTCAGGGATCGGGACGAGGTCGAAGGTGCCGTCGTCGCGGAGCGGCGAGCTCACCGGGTGGGAGGCGTTCACGCCGACATTGGCGAGAAATGCAGCCACGATCGGATGCTAACGGGGCGCTCGGATGCGTTGGGTAGAATGCCCTAGCGGCATAGGGGCGTAGCTCAGCCTGGTCAGAGCATCGGTCTCCAAAACCGAGGGCCGAGGGTTCGAATCCTTCCGCCCCTGCCACTTCTCAAGCGCGTTAAGTAGGCGTGCACAGAGCCTCGTTCATCCATTAGAGGAATCGGACCGTTGGTGGTCCAGGAGGCTCGACATGAGTAAACGGATAACGACGCGTTGGTACATCGTCGCGTGGGTCGTTTGGCTGATCGCCTTCATCGCGCTGGGCCTCGTCCTGCACAACGCCGGCAGCAACTCGACCTCGCCGCCGCCTTCGGCCCTCATTCCATACGGCGTCATGGCCATCGCCGGCCTCGTGATGCTCGTCATGTGGATCGGGGCGCTCGTAAAGCTCGGGATGCAGCACGCGTGGGGCTGGTTCATCGCGGTGCTGGTCCTGCACCTGGTCGCGCTGGGCATCATCGGCATGGTGGCGTACGCGGTATGGGGTCCCGAGGACACGGGCGAGGTCGTGATGCGGCCGACGACGACCTGATCCGAGAGATCGGCGTTCATCCCTCCGGCGGCTGGCCGGCCCGGTGACGGGGTCCGGCCAGCTTGCCTTTCAGTCGGGTTCGTAGAATCGAGCGACCCAGTAGACTCCGATGGTCTGGGGTCGAGTTCTTCCCTGGGGACGCTGGGCCGCTAGCTCAACTGGCAGAGCGCCGTGCTGATAACGCGGAGGCAGGTGGTTCGAGTCCACCGCGGCCCACCAATCACCTTTGATTGAGAAGACTGTTCGACGTGTGAGCCCAGTCTGAGCATTCGCGAGCTAATCAGACTCATCAAGCGCAATCGCTGTCTCTTCCGCGGCAGCTGCTGCTTGCTCTTTGAGTCTTGGGTCGTCGCTCGCGTTGAAACGGTCGATGACCCAGGCATATGCCTCCAAAGCCTCGTCGAGTTCGTTCAGGGACCGCAGGTTTCTGGCCATCCCCAACGCTGATTTGGCTACCAAGACCCGCACATCTGGCAGGTCGGTATCGGATAGTCGCTCTACCTGCGCTCCGTGCAGCTCAAGAGCCTCACGGAATCGTCCCATGACGCTGAGCAAGACACCTTTGTTGTATGTGGCAATCGCACACATGTGGACAATTTCTGGTTCAGTTGAGCTCGCGAAGCGACTGATCACTTCGTCATAGACCTCGACCTGCTCCTGATCGTGTGAGTCACCGAGTTGATTCAGGGTGAATCCTTTGTACACCGAGGCCTTGGCCATCAGCTCGTCGACCCATTGCCCGACAGGGTTCTGCAGGCGCCTAATCAGCTCGTCGTAGAGCCAGAGCTCCTCCGCGTGGCGGCCCAGGTCGCTTAGACAGAGGCCTGCTTCAAGCAGAGCCTTCGCGACCTGTCTTTGGAGTTCGGGATCACTGTCTTCTCCGAAATCCACCACCATCGCCTGGAAAACGGCGTGCGCTTCCTCGACGCGCCAGGCGCACTTCAGAGCAATCCCTTTGTTCAGCTGGACCCACGCGGCAAGCCTTCTCTCGCGAAGGTCGTTGGTGGCTGCCAAAGCGGTGAGCGCTTCGTCATACCTGCGAACGGCTTCTTCATGCCGGCCCAACTTGCCGAGCGAGTTCCCTAGGTTGTAATGGGCCACGAAGGCCAGCTGGCGCTCGCGGGTCCCGCCGGCGTTGGGGAGGACCCCGATCAGCTTCTCGAGATCGGCGGCCGCCCTCTCATGTTCTCCAGCGTCGGCTGCCGAGCGTGCGCTTTCTTGCAAGTCGTAGGCAAGAGACAGCTTTCGACTCACCTTCGGAGGTCGAGGGGTGCTGGCGATCGACAGATTATTGCTCCGCAAGGCCACATACGTAGTCGAGGAAGGGAAACGCCGGAACTGTCCTGATAACACCCCGCCCGACGCTCGACCATTTCGATCTAGGCAGCCGCGTCTGCACAGCGCTCAAGCCGTTCTACCGCGGAGGCAGGTGGTTCGAGTCCACCGCGGCCCACCACCTCACTTGTGAGGCCCACCACGTCACTTGTGAGGCCCACCACGTCACCGTCGCATTAGCCTGTTCGCGTGGCCTCCCCGATTCGCTATGCCGTGAACGGCGATGTTCACATCGCTTACCAGGTCTCTGGCACCGGGACCATCGATCTCATCTACAGCCCGGGTATCTGGTCGAACCTCGAGGTGATGCGGGAATGGCCCGCCTGGGCTGAGTATCTCGATCGGCTGGCAGGATTTTCACGCCTGATCATGTTCGACATGCGCGGGGTCGGACTCTCGGACCGAGGGAGCCAAGCGCCGATCCTCGAGCTGCAGGCCGACGACATGCGTGCAGTGATGGATGCGGCGGGTTCGCGCTCGGCTGTGGTCTTCGGGGGAGCTCGCGCCTCTGCCATGGCGTTGCTCTTTGCAGCGAGCTACCCGAAACGAGTTCGGAGCCTCGTCCTGTACGCGCCGACGGCACGAACCCTGCGAGCTCCCGACTGGCCGTACGGAAAATCGGACGACGAACAGCGCGCCTTCTACACCCGGTTCGTAAACGAGATGGGCACGGGACTGAACCTCGACCTGCAAGGCCCTAGCCACGATGACGCGTTCGCTTCGTGGTGGGCTCGCTTCGAGCGGTTGGTGGCCACACCTGGGGCGTATCGAGAGCTTGCAGAGATCAACACAGTTCTCGATGTGCGACAAGTCTTGCCCCTGGTGCAGGCACCGACCCTGGTCCTGCACCGCACGGGCGATCGCGTGGTTCCGGTGGAGCAAGGCCGTGCGGTGGCGGAACGGATCCCAGGAGCGCGCTTCGTTGAGCTACCCGGAGTGGACCACATTCCGTGGTTAGGTGATGGCGGATCGCTTCTGGAAGAGATTGAGGAGTTTGTTACTGGGGTGCGGGCGGCGCCACGGTCAAGCCGGGTGCTCGCCACTGTTCTGTTCACGGATCTCGTGGGCGCCACCGAACGCACCGTCACGCTGGGCGATGCCCGCTGGAAGGCCCTGCTAGCCGAGCATCGGCGGGCGGTGCGTCGGCGGTTGGCCGAGTTTCACGGGGTCGAACGCGACACTGCCGGGGACGGCTTCATGGCGACGTTTGACGGGCCTGCTCGTGCGATCCGCTGCGCTCTCTCGATTGTTGGTGACGCGCGCGATCACGGCCTCGACGTGCGTGCCGGAATTCACACTGGTGAGTGCGAGGTGATCGAATCGAATGTGGCGGGAGTTGCGGTCCATGTGGCTGCCAGAGTGGCAGGGATCGCGAATGGAAATGAGGTCTGGGTCTCGAGCACTGTGCGTGACCTTGTGGCCGGGAGCGGGATCGCCTTTGCGGATCAGGGCGAGCGCCAACTGAAAGGACTGCCCGAGACGTGGCGGCTCTTCAGCGTAGAGCCGTTCGTGAGCGCTCCCTTGATCCACACCACATAACACACCCCTCTCACGTCCGCTCTCCCGATCTTGACGCACAGCGCTCAGGGCTAGTTACGGCGGAGGCAGATGGTTCGAGTCCACTACGGCCCAC
>DATEHC010000074.1:0-33273 GCA_035279785.1 Candidatus Dormiibacterota bacterium | reverse complement strand
CCTCGGCCAGGTTTTCCGGTGGGCCCAGGTACGTCACCTGGAGGCGCTCCCCGGCTGCAATCTGGGCATGGCGCCGGGCCGCTTCCGGTTCGAGCTCTCGCGCGGCTCTGGCGCGGGCGCCAATGATCTCCTCACTGACCTGGACGAGCTCGCGGTCCCAGGCATCGAGCATGTCGTCTCCGCCACCGCCTGCGGCCGCGATCTGCTTGAGCAGGCTGTTGCGCTGCTCGAGGACGCGCCTCAAGCCGGACAGCGACCGAGCGTATCCGGGCTCGACCTGTACGAGCATCTGGTTGAGGAAGCGTCGGCGAAGCTCCGGCCCGGCCTTGACCAGGCCGAGGTCGTCCGGCCAGAAGAGGGCCACCCGAAAATGGCCCGGCAGGTCGACGGCGCGACGCCTGGCCCCGTCGACCTCGATAGCCCGGCGGGTGCGCTCGCCCTCGACGCTGAGCGAGATGCTGATCTCCCGGCGGATGGCGCCCGTCTCGACCTCCGCCTCGATTCGTGAAGTGGCCGCAACGGGGCCCACGAGCTCCAACTCGCGCCGGGCGCGTGGAGAGGACGAGAGGGCCAGCATCGCGACCGACTCGAGCAGATTGGTCTTGCCCTGCCCATTGGCGCCGATGAAGAGGTTCACGCCTCTGCCGGGCGCAAGGTCGAGCTGCGAGTAGTTGCGATGGTTGCGAAGGCGTAGGTTGCGAAGGACCAAACCGCGACCGCGTTACGTCATTGCCACCCGCACAGGCATGATCACGTAGAGGTAGTGCTCCTTGCCCGGCGGTCTCATCAGCCCCGGGCTCAGGGGTCCGTCGAACAGCAGCTCGACGTCGTCCTCCCCGATCACACCGAGGGCGTCCAGGACGTAGCGGGCATTGAACGCGATCTGGATGTCGGAACCGTCAACAGTGGCGCTGATGTCGGCCTTGCTGTCGCCGACCTCGTTGGTGGTGGCGGAGAGCGTCAGGGCGCCCGACTGCGCCTTGACCCGAATCACGTTGGCGCTGTCCCGAGCGAAGAGCGAGACGGCCCGCACCGTCTGGGTCAACTCGCTGGTCGGCACCCTGACCTGAGTCGAGCTCTTGCTGGGGATAACCTGTGCGTAGTTTGGATACTTTCCGTCGATGAGCCTCGAGGTGAGCTCGGAGCTGCCGGCGCGGAAGAAGACCTGATTGCGGGCCTTGGAGATGATCACCTCGACCTTCCCCGGCTCACCCTTGAGCACGCGGGCGAGCTCAGCCAGCGCTCGGGCCGGCACTATGAGGCTGGCCTCCAGCTCGCTGGGAGCAGAGGCGGCCAGCTTTCGCACCGCGAGGCGGTGACCGTCGGTCGCTGCCAGGGTCAGGCTTTGACCCTGGACCTGCACCAGCACGCCGGTCAGGACCGGCCGCGCCTCGTCGGTGGAGGCGGCCATCTGCGTCTGCTCGACCGCGCCGACCAGGTCGTCCAGCGCGACCTCCAGGCGGTCGCCCTCGTCCGGCCGCGGTCCGGGCGGAAACTCCTCGGCCTCGATGCACTTGATGTGCGTGTCGAACCGCGCGCACCGAAGGTTGAGCGATTGCGTCTGCGCGTCGAGCGTCATCTCGAGGTCGTCGTCCGGAAGCGTGCCGACGAAATCGGTGAGCAGTCGCGCCGGCGCGGTGGTCGAACCTTCGACCGACACTTCCGCCGGGACAACTTTGCGGATGCCGATCTCGAGGTTGGTCGCGGTCAACGCGAGCCCTTCTGCTGTCGTCTCGATGAGGATGTTGTTGAGGATCGGCAGCGTCGTGCGACTCGAGATCGCGCGCGACACGACCTGCAGCGCCTGGCCCAACACCGCGGGTCGACAAGTGACTTTCATCTGTGCGGTCATCAGCTTGGCATTCACGAAAGTTGTCCCCCGTTGATATTGATCGTCTTGATTGAAATCATTCGTAACCGATAACAGTAAGCGCTGTGCAAGGTGTGGATGTCGAGATCGTTTACAGGCCGAAACGACCCGTGGATAAGCTCTGGGGAAACGCAGTAAGGACCCGTCCGGACTGTTGATCGACCGGGGACGCGGCCAGGGGTTGGCGATTCCCAAAAGCTCATCCCAAACCGTTTCTCAAAACCTGTTGAAACTCTCACTGGACGTAAAGCTTCTCCCTGATCGCCTGCACCTCGTAGCGAAGACGCTCGTCTTCTTTCAGCTCGTTGGCGATCTTCTCGATGGAGTGCAGCGCCGTGGTGTGGTCGCGACCTCCGAACGCCTTGCCAATCGCGGGCAGTGACGATGGTGTCTCCTCGCGCACGAGGTACATGGCGACCTGGCGCGGAAACACGATGTGCTTGTCGCGACGCTTCCCCTTCATGTCGTCGAGGGTCACGTTGTAGTAGTCGGCGACCAACGCCTGGATGCGCTCGACGTTGATGGGCTTGCGCGTACCGGCCGGGATGATGTCGGAAAGAAGTCGCGCCGCCTCTTCTTCATCGAGCTGGCGCTGATGCACCGCTGCGAAGGCCTGCACCCGAGTGAGCGCACCCTCGAGCTCGCGGATGTTGCGCTGCACCTTGTGCGCGATGAAGCTCAGCACCTCTTCGGGGATGAGGCTGCTGTTGTCGCCGAGCTTGGAGTGCAGGATGGCCAGGCGCGTCTCGAAGTCCGGCGGCTGGATGTCGGCGATGAGCCCCCACTCGAAACGCGAGCGGAGACGGTCCTCGAGCGTCGGGATCTCCTTTGGTGGACGGTCCGACGAGATGACGATCTGCTTGTTGATCTCGTGGAGCGCATTGAAGGTGTGGAAGAACTCTTCCTTGGTGCGGTCCTTGCCTGCAAGGAACTGCACGTCGTCGATGAGCAGGACGTCGACGGTGCGGTACTTGTGTCGGAACTCCCCCATCCGCGCGGTGGCGATGGAGCTGATCACCTCGTTGGTGAACTGCTCGGACGTGAGATAGACGACACGCTTGCGCGGGAAGCGGTCGTGCACCTCGTGACCGATCGCATGCATGAGGTGCGTCTTGCCAAGACCCACGCCTCCGTAAAGGAAGAGCGGGTTGTAGCTGTCGCCCGGAGCTTCGGCCACCGCTTTCGCCGCGGCGTGCGCGAACTGCGAGTTGTGGCCGACGACGAATGATGAAAACCGAAATCTCGCGTTGAGCTCCGAGGGGGCGATCGCGGCCACCTCGACCACCGGCTCGTTTCCGTTCTCGTGACCGTTGTCCGACCCGTGACCGTTGTCGTCGAACAGCGCGTGCGCGGGCCGGTGACCCGACGGCGCGATGACGAAGTCGATGTCGACCTCCGACCCGGTTACTGCCTGCAGCGTCTCCTGGATCAACCCCGAGAAGCGGTCCTCGAGCCAGTCTTTGGCGAGCTTGCTGGGCACGCCGATGCGGAACGTCCCGCCGTCGGCCGATACGACCGAGGTGTTCTTGAGCCACATGTCGTAGGTGCGTTTGGCGAGCTGGAATCGAAGCTCCTCCTGCACCTGCGACCAGATCTGGTCCTGGTTCACCCCATCACCTCCCCGGCTGTGGAACGCCCCGTCGCGCCCTCTGCATATCCTGTGGACAAGCTGCCCTTAACCTTGTCGCTGTCGGTGACCGCGCGCTCGCCCGGGCTGCGACCCCAAGATCGCGCTCCCGGCGACCGCGGATTCAACCGAAGCTCTTCGAGCATGAGCTCCGCCTCCTTGGTGCCTGTGGAAAAGAGCGGAGCGGATTTCCACAGGCTGGCGGCGCCGACCCGTCCGAAATCCCCTATCCGGTCGTTCCCGAAATATGGAAGCGCTTGTGTGCGACTACTTGTAGGTTACTTGTATCGGTTTGGTGTAAACGGGCGTTGCCGTTTGTACTGAAATGTTGGCCCTGTTCGCGAGTTGTTTGGCTTCCGGCGGGGGAGCATAACACTGGCCTGTGGATACCGCAAGGCCAGCGGCGACACGATGAAGTTATACAGTCGCTATCAGGGTTGGCGTTTCTCGCGTCCGGTACACTGGCGCGATCAAACGAACCTATCAGCCCAAGAAGAGGTATCGCCGGCGAGTGCACGGCTTCCTGCGCCGCATGAGCACGCGCGGCGGGGTCGGCGTGCTTCGCAACCGTCGCCGCAAGGGTCGCCAGCGGCTGGCGTAGGCCAGCGCATTTCTTTCGTGAAACGCCGTCTGCGGCTGCGAAGCCGCTCGGAGTTCTCGGCCGCGATGGGCGGCCGGCGGTTTCACCAGGGACGCGCGCTGGTCGGCTTCGCCGTTGCCGGCGAGAGCGCCGAGGCGTCGCAAGAGCCGATCCGGCTCGGAGTCACGGTGAGCCGGAACATCAAAGGCGCGGCCGAGCGAAACCGTGCCCGCCGCCGGCTGCGCGAGGCGGCACGCGCCGAGCTGCTCGATGACGATTCGCCCCTGCGGCGGGGGGGA
Source organism: Candidatus Dormiibacterota bacterium (assembly GCA_035279785.1). GTDB lineage: Bacteria > Chloroflexota > Dormibacteria > Dormibacterales > Dormibacteraceae > 40CM-4-65-16. The sequence continues at coordinate 28,897 of DATEHC010000074.1, read as the reverse complement.
ATACGATATGACGTGGTCCTGATCGCCCGCCCGGGTGCACTGGAAATGTCGTTCGCGGACCTGAGGGCGGAGGCTTCGCAGGCAGCGCTCAGGCTCGCCAACACCAAGCCATGACGAAGCTGCTGCTGCTCCTGATCCGGGGTTACCAACTCACTTTTTCGAAGATCCTGCCGCCATCCTGCCGCTACTACCCGTCCTGCTCGCACTACACGTACGAGGCGATCGAGCGCTATGGGTGGGTGAGGGGTACGTGGATGGGAGCGGCCCGCATCGCCCGCTGCCACCCGTTCGCCCACGGCGGCTACGACCCGGTACCGTGACAGGAGGGTCGCATCATCTTCCTTAGCTCGCCGTTCGACATCTTCCAGCCGTTCTTCTCGCCGATCCACGACGCGTGGTGGGCGATCTTCGGCGTCACGCTCCAGACGGCGCTGAGCTTCATCTACAGCCACCTGGTCGAGGTTCCGATCGTCACAACGATCGGTGCTTACGGGGTGGCGATCATCGTGCTGACGATCATCATCCGGGTCCTGCTGTCGCCGCTGCAGCAGTTCCAGCTCGTGACCCAGCGCAAGACGATGGTCGAGCAGCGCAAGCTCGCGCCCCAGGTCGGGGAGCTGCGCAAGAAGTACCGCAAGGATCCGCAGCGGCTGAACACCGAGATGATGAAGCTCTACCAGGAGCACGGGGTCAACCCGCTCGGAGGCCTCATCGGCTGCCTCCCGCTGGTCGTCCAGCTGCCGATTCTGACCGCCCTCTACTACGTGTTCACCGGGTTTGCACGCACCAACCACGTGGTCGCGCACTTCCTGTTCGTGCCCAACCTGAACGAGAACCCGGCGCACCACCTGCTCATCGCCGGGGTCCCGTTCCTGCCGGTCCCAGCCTACTTCGTGTTCCCGCTGCTGGCGGCTGCGACGACCTTCATCCAGTCGAAGATGCTGCAGATGCCGGCGCCACCAAATCCCACGGACCAGGAGCTCCAGACCCAGCAGATGCAGCGGACGATGGTGATCATCTCGCCGCTGATGATCGCGTGGTTCGCTTTGAGCGTTCCCGCGGGTCTGGGCCTCTACTGGTTCGTCGGGAACTGCGTCAGTATCATTCAGCAGAGCTTCGTAGTCGGGTGGGGAAACCTCTGGCCGTCACGGGCCAGGCCGCTCCCCGGAGTCGCGCCGTCGGGCCCCTCAGCTTCTAGCAAACCACTGCCGAAGCAGCTTCCTCCGGGCGGCGCCGCCCGCAAGAACGGGCCGGCGCCCAATCCCAATGGCGCGAACCCGACCAGGTCCAACCAGAACAAGCCCAAAAAGGCGAAGAACAAGCCTGAGCCACAGTCAAGGAGTGATTTGAATTGAAATCGGCTGAAGGTCGCGGCCGGACCCTCGACGAAGCAGTCGACGCGGCGCTCATCGAGCTGCAGGAGAGCCGCCGCAACGTCGACGTCAAGATCCTTAGTGAGACCAACGAGGAGACCCTGGTCGAGGTGACCGTCATCGATCAGTCGGCTCCGGTGACGGCCACGGCCACCGCGCCGAACGGTAAGGGGGAGACGGCCAGGAACCTTGTCGAAGGCCTGCTCAAGCACATGGGCGTGCGCGCGCAGGTAAGCGTCCGGGCCGGGTCGGATCCGATCACGCTCGACATCAGCGGGCGCGACCTCGGCGGGCTGATCGGCTGGCGAGGCGAGACACTGCGTGCCCTGCAGGCTGTCACCAACGTCATGGTCGGCAAGCACCTCGAGGAGGGCGAGCGGATCATCGTCGACGTCGAGCGCTACCGCCAGCGCCGTGAGCACACGGTGCGCGAGATCGCGATGCGCGCCGCGCGCCAGGTCAAGATGACCGGCGACGCGATCACGCTCGACGCCATGCAGCCGTTCGAACGGCGTGCGATCCACCTCGCGCTCGAGGCCGATCCCGACGTCACCAGCTCGAGCATCGGCGAGGAGCCCGATCGGCGCGTCGTGGTGGGCCCGCGCAAGCCGGCGGAGGCCTGAGCCTCTACGTCCACCAACGGGGGCACGCCCGCGCGCGCAGCGGACCGCATCCGCCGCGCGATCGCGCTGATCAATTCGGTCGCCGACGAGGCGGGTGACGAGGAGCTGACTCCGACCGAGATCGCGGAAGCCATCCGCGATTGCTTGGAGCTGGATGAGGTCGACGCTGTGCCGAACGTGCGCCGGTACCTGGGTGAGGCACTCGACGCGGTGGCAGACGGGATGCCCGCGGACTTTGTCGCCATGACCCTCTATGCGGCGCTCGGCGCGCTGCGCGAAGGTGGCTCTGCCTAGATCGGTCGGTTCCTATACTGACCGTCCCATGTCCATATCTCCGCCGGTGCATCGTCTGCCGGGCGGAGCCCGGTTGGTCGTCGAGGCGATGCCCGAGCGCCAGTCGGCAAGCGTGGTCTTGATGTTCGCCGGCGGCTCGCGGTTGGAGGACGACCGGCTCGCCGGCGTCTCCCATTTCATCGAGCACCTCTACTTCAAGGGCACGACGCGCCGGCCCACGTCGAAAGAGATCGCCGACGCCATCGAAGGGGTCGGTGGATTCATCAACGCATCTACGGATAAAGAGCTGACCGCGTACTGGGCGCGAGTCCCCTCGGAGCACATCAGCCTCGGCCTCGACGTCCTCTTCGACATCGTCACCAACTCGCGCCTCGACCCCGCGGACGTGGAGCGCGAGCGGATGGTGATCCTCGAAGAGCTGCGCATGTACCAAGACCAGCCGCAGGACCACGTGCAGAACCTTCTCGAGGAGCTGATCTGGCCTGGCCATGCGCTGGGCCGCGACATCGCGGGCACGGAAGAGTCGGTGTCGCACATCGACCGCGAGGACATCCTCGAGTACGCGGACGCGCACTACCGGTTGCCGAACCTAGTCATGGGCGCGGCGGGCGCGCTCGACGTGGCGGCGACGATCGAGGACGTGACGCGCAATCTGACGCTGCGCGCCGATCCCGACGGCGAGGTGATCGGTTCCTCGCCCGGCCCGCTGGACGGTCCGCACGTTCTGGTGCGACGCCGCGACACCGAGCAGGCCCATATCTGCCTGGGCGCGCGCGCGATGAGCTACATGCATCGAGATCGCTACGCGTTCGATCTTCTGAACACGGTGCTCGGCGAGGGCATGAGCTCGCGGCTCTTCCTCAACATTCGCGAGCGACTCGGCCTTGCGTACGACGTGCACAGCTTCAGCCAGAAGCACCGCGACACCGGATACCTCGCCGTGTACATCGGCGTGGATCCGAAAAAGGCGGTCGACGCCGTCAACGGAGTGATGACCGAGCTGCGAAGCCTCGCGGACAACGAGGTCAGTGCCGACGAGCTCGCGCGCGCGAAGGAATTCACCAAGGGCCGGTTGCGCCTCGAGCTCGAGACGACGAATGGCGTCGCTTTCTGGCTCACCTATCAGGAGTCACTGCTCGGCGAGATCAAGACGATCGACGAGGAGCTCGCGCAGGTCGAGACCGTCACCGCGGCCGACCTCAAGCGCGTCGCGGCCGAGGTGTTGAGCGGCCCGATGCAGATGGCGGTGATCGGTCCTTTCACGCGCGACGGCGGGTTCCGCCTCGCGATCGGTGCCTGATCGCCGCTAAAGCGGCGTGGGCCTGATCGCCGCTAAAGCCGCGTGGGCCTGACCGCCGCTAAAGCGGCGTGGGCCTAGGCCGCCGCCCTTTCCGTCATCGCTTCCCCGACCACCGTCGAGCCGGCCTCGAGACTTGGCATCTTGTCGTAGATGTTCCCGAACTTGTCGAGCGGCCAGATCCGGAACCAGGCCTTGCCGTCGATCCGGTCGCGGCTGATCGCCCCGAAGAAGCGCGAGTCCTGCGAACGATTGCGGTTGTCACCCATGACGAAGTAGTCGTTGGGAGGGATCGTCGCCTCCACGCCGTTGTTCCACGTGTTGTCGATCGTCCATTCCTCGGGGAGGTAGGGCTCGTCCAGCTTGTGCCCGTCGATGTAGATCGTGCCGTCGCGGATGAGCAACCGCTCGCCGGGCAGGGCGATGATCCGCTTGATGAAGTCGGTCGTGTTGGTCGTCGGTGGTCGCAGGATGACGATGTCGCCGCGCTGCGGCGGGTGGAGCCGGTAGTCGATCTTGTTCGCGATCAGGTAGTCGTTGTCATCGAGCGTGGCGAACATCGACAGACCCTCGACGTGCACCGCCTGAACCGCAAAGCTGATCCCGATGTAGAGGATCACTGCGAGGACGACGACCTCGGCGACCTCACGCAGGAGTGAAGAGACGCCAGTGCTTTCGGTCGAGGCGGCGCCTGCCGCGCGTTGATGTTGGGCCGCCATCGGTCTCAGATGACGAGCTTAGCGCAGACCCGTTCCAGCTCTTCGCGACTGGAATAGTGCAGCTCGATCCTGCCGCGATTGAGGCTTCCCGCGATCTTGATCGGGAGCCCGAGGCTGGATTCGACGTCCGCGGCGATCGCGCGCAGCTCGGCGGCGGTTTCGTCGCGGCGGCGCCGATGCGGACGGTAGGTCCTCACCCAGTTCTCGGTCTGACGCACGGACAGGTGCTTGGCGATCACGACCTTGAGCCCATGCTCCTGCGCCGCCTGCGCCTCGAGGGCGATGAGCGCTCGCGCGTGTCCGGCGGTGATGACGCCTGACGCAACGGCCGACTGCACCGCCGGGCAACCGCCGAGCAGGCGCAACGACTGCGTGACCGAGACGCGGTGCTTGCCCAATCGCTGCGCGACCTCTTCATGCGTCAGCCCGAACTCTTCGATGAGCCTGCGAAGGCCACGCGCTTCTTCGATCGGGTCTAGGTCGGTTCGCTGCAGGTTCTCGATGAGGCCGAGCACGAGCTGCTCGTCATTTCCGGCGTCGGAGCGCACCACGGCCGGCACGGCATCGAGACCCGCGAGGCGCGCCGCGCGCCAGCGTCGCTCGCCCGCGATGAGCTCGAAGCCGTCCGCGAGCTTGCGCACCAGGAGCGGTTGCAGCACGCCATGCAGCCGGATCGACTCCGCGAGCTCGCCAAGCGGTTCCGCGTCGAAGCGCGAGCGGACCTGCTGGCGCGATGGACGGATCTGGTCGACCGCGATCATCTGCGGCACCAGCGCTTCGCCATGCGCCGACATCGGGATCAAAGCGTCGAGGCCGCGTCCAAGACCGCGGAGTGGGCGTTGGCTCATCGTTCGATCAGCTCCTTCGCGAGCGCGCGGTACGCGGCCGCGCCTCGGCATGTGGGGTCGTACTCCAGCACCGACTTGCCGTGACTCGGCGCTTCGCTCAGCCGGACATTGCGTGGGATCGTCGTGTCGAGGACGTGGTGGGGATGCGACCGGCGCACGGAGTTGAGGACGTCCCACGCCAGGGTGGTGCGGGCGTCGAACTGCGTCATCAGGATGCCGGCGATCGCGAGCCTGGGGTTGAGCCGCGACCGCACGAGCTGGTGCGTGTACATCAGGTGTCGCAAGCCTTCGAGCGCGAAGTATTCGCACTGCGTGGGAATCAGCATGCTGTCGGCCGCGACCAGCGCGTTAAGCGTCAGCAGTCCGAGGGAGGGTGGGCAGTCGATGATCACCACCTGGGCTCCGAGCGATGCACCGGCCAGGGCGTTACGGAGCAGCGATTCGCGCTCGCTCACCGCGGCGAGCTCGATCTCGGCGCCGGCCAGGTCGATGTGGGACGGGACCAGGCTTAGGCCGGGCTGGCTCGTCGGCGCCGCCACCTGCTCGAGCGTTGCCTCGCCCGTCAGGAGGTGGTAGACGTTCAGGCGCGCGCGGGCCGGATCGAACCCGAGCCCCGACGTCGAGTTGGCCTGTGGATCGAGGTCGATGAGCAAGGTCGCGTGACCCGCCTCGGCGAAGGCCGCGCCGAGGTTGATTGCGGTGGTGGTCTTGCCCACACCACCCTTCTGGTTGACCACCGCCATGACTGGTGGTGATGTCGTGGCCAACATGTTGGGCTTCGCCTTGGCGGCTGATCCTACATCTGGGGCCATTGGCGCGAATTCTAGGCCCGGCCTCGGCGGAAGACCAGCCACGTTGTTAAGAGGGACCGGCTGCCGGGCGACGCCCGCGCCGTCCCGACCAAATGCCGTAAGCGGCAGCCGCAACCAGCACGGCCTCGATCGCGATCGCCGGCGCGAAGGCGGCTCCCGCCACGCCGAAACCCGCCAACAGGTTGTAGCTGACGTGGCAGGCGCACGAGGTGGTGGTGTTCAGGTACTTGCGGATCAGGCCGAGGCCGACGGCGATCAGCAGGATCGCCAGGGTGTCCATCGAGAGGCCGTACTGGGTGTGGATGGCGGTGAACAGAAGCGCGGTCGGGAAAAGCCCTATTCGGGGTTGGAGGGCGCCACGGAAAAGGATCTCCTCGCAGATTCCAGGGATGAGAGCGACGGCGGCGATGCCGACCGGATCACCCAGCTGTCCGAAGAGGTGCTGGGTTGTCGCATCGACCTTCCTGGCGACGTCGGGCGCCCACAGGTGATTCAGCACGTCGGCGCCGTCGGCCAGCGCGAAGAAAGCTCCGGCGGCCGCAAGGGCCAGGGCGATCTGCCACCAGGCCGGCACGACCAGCCCTAAGCGGCTCCCGGCGGCAGTGCCGTTGCGGCGCAGGAACAGGCCGACTCCCGCCAGGGCCAGGATCAGAAAGGGCGCCTCGTTGAGGAACAGGTCGGCGATCGTCAAGGGCGGAGCCGAGCGGTCGGCCGCGAGGACGTCGGTGAAGAAGATGAACGTCACCTGGGTGCCGAAGAAGACGACCGCCAGCGAGAGCGCCAGGGCGTGCACCGGGCTGTCCGGGTCGATCTGCAGAAAGGCGGCCATGTCGCGGCGGATCGGCTTGAACACGAAGCCGGCTGCGGCCATCCCCGTGACGACGAATCCGGCGTCGACGGCGTACCTGGCCTGCGCGCTCAGGTCACTGCTCAGCACCGAGGTGCCGAACTGCGAGGCGAAGAGGTCGAGCCCGCCCGCGAGCACGGCGATCACAGGCGCGTAGATCGCCAGGATTGGGGTCGCGACGTTCGCCCACGGCTTGCCGACCGCGATGTTCGCGACGATCACAAGGGGCAGCGGGCTCAGCTCGACGAACGCCGAGATGGCGTCGAGCGGAAGGTGGTGGATCAGCCGGCTTTGGAACCCTTGTCCGGGAGGGGCGTCGAAGGATTGCCGTCGGCCGACCGCGCGGTCGCCTCGATCAGCGGCCGGATGAGCTCGATCGGGAGCGGCAGGATCACCGTGGTGTTGCGCTCGGACCCGATCTCGACCATGGTCTGCAGGAAGCGAAGCTGGAGCGCGCCCTGCTGCGATGAGATCACCTGCGCGGCGTTGGCAAGGGTCTGCGAGGCCTGGAACTCACCGTCGGCGTTGATGATCTTCGCCCGCTTCTCGCGCTCGGCCTCCGCCTGCTTGGCCATCGCACGCTGCATCGTGGTGGGCAGCTCCACGTCCTTGATCTCCACCACGGAGACCTTGATGCCCCACGGCTCGGTCTGCTCGTCGATGATCTTCTGCAGGTTCTGGTTGATGCGCTCGCGCTCGGCGAGGAGCTCGTCGAGGGTGGACTGACCGAGCACCGCGCGCAGCGTCGTCTGGGCGATCTGCGACGACGCGTTGATGTAGTTCAACACCTGGACGACCGCGCGTCGCGCATCTACCACCTGGAAGTAGATGACGGCGTTCACCTTGGCCGTCACGTTGTCGCTGGTGATGACCTCCTGGGGCGGCACCTCGAGCGTGATCGTGCGCATGTCGACCTTGACGAGGCGGTCGACGCCGAACGGGATGATGAAGAAGAGCCCCGGTCCCTTCAGCGGGATGAGGCGGCCGAGCCTGAAGACGACGCCGCGCTCGTACTCGGCCGCGATCCGGAGGCTCGAAAAGATCGCGATGAGGGCGATGACGACGATGACGGCGAGGATGATCAGCGGGGCGGCGTCCACTCAGTTCTTCTCCTTCGTCTCTCCGTTGGGCTCGACGACTTCGGGCGCGACCTCCAGCTCGAGCCCGTGGCGGCCGACGACCCGAACCGCGGCGCCGGCCGGGATCGGTTTTTCGGCGCTGGCCTTCCACAGCGCGCCTCGGACAAAGACTAGTCCCTCCGGCGAGATGGTCTCCCGCGCCTGGCCGAGTGCTCCGACCATGCTCTCCGGACCGGAAAACGCCGGCTGGCGCCGTGCCTGCCAGACCTTGCGGATGAAGAATGTGAAGAACGCCAGCGTCACGAGGCCGGTGACGATGGAGACGACCGGGTTGACGCCGAGACCGACCGGGCCGGTGTTGACGAGGAACGCCATCCCAAGCACGAGCGCGAACGCGCCGCCGACCGAGAGGAAGCCATGCGTCGGCGCCTTGATGTCCGCGATGAAGAGCAGAAGGGCGAGCAGCATCAGCAGTCCGCCGGCGATGTTCACGGGGAGGTTGGCCAGCGAGATGATCGCGAGCACGCCGGCAAGCCCGCCGACCACGCCCGGGAGGATCAAGCCCGGGTTCGAGAGCTCGGTGATGATGCCGTAGCCGGCGACCAGGATCAGCAGGGCCGCGATCGTCGGGTCGATGAGCGCGTTGAGGAAGACCTGCCAGAACGGCATCGGGAAGTCGTCGACGAATGCGCCCGCGGAGTGGATGGTCAGCGTGCCGCTGGTGCGTGTGACCTCGCGACCGTCGACTTGCGCGAGGAGCGACGGGATGTCATTGGCCTCGAGGTCGGCGACGTGAAGACGCACGGCGTCGTCAGCGTTGATGTTCACGCTGTTGCGCACGGCCTGCTCCGCCCAGTCGGCGTTGCGTCCGTGCATCGACGCGAGGCTGCGGACTCGAGCCACCGCATCGTTCAGGACCTTGGCTCCGAGATCGCCGGTGAGATCCGCGCCGCTCGCGTCGATCGGATGCGCGGAGCCGATGTTGGTTCCCGGTGCCATCGCGACCACGTCCGCGGCCTGTGCCACGAAAAGCCCGGCCGAGGCGGCGCGCGCGCCATTCGGATAGACGAACGCGACGACTGGCACCGTCGAATTCAGCAGGCTCGTGACGATCTCGTCCATCGAGGTGGAGATGCCACCGGGTGTGTTCATGACGACGAGCAGCGCGCCGGCGTGGTCGGCCTCGGCGCGGCTGACAGAAGTCTGGATGTACGCCGACATGATGTTGTTGATGTCCCCGTTCAGGTCGGCCTGCTCAACGACGGGGGCGGCGGCCGACGCGTTGACCGGGCCCATCGCCGCCGCAGCCATGAAGAGCGCGGCGAGGCCGGTCCCGCAGATCCGGAGCGCTGACCACGCGCGCATGCAGCGAGTATGGCAAGCCCGTGTAAAACGTGGAACATTGGCGCAAAGGAGGGTCATCAGGCCGGGCGTAGAATCGAACGGCGATGGGGTCGCAGGCTGTTCCAGAAGATGGTGACGACGCGATCATGCACGACCTTCGCCGGCAGGCACGACTCATCCCACCGCTTGACGCGACGGAGGAGCGCCGACTCCTGGATCTCGCGTCTGGTGGCGACCGGTCGAGCCGCGACCGCCTGGTGGCGGCCAAGCTCGGCATGGTGATCCGCCTTGCTCAAGACCGCACCGAGCGTGGCCTGTCGGTACCCGACCTCGTGCAGGAGGGTTCGGTCGGCCTCGTCGACGCGGTGCAGTCGTTCCGGCGGAACGACGCCGCTGACTTCGACGCCTTCGCCGAGCAGAAGGTCGCCACGCAGATGGACGCAGCGCTCGCGGCCGAGGCCGCGGCCGTGCGCGACGGCGAGCTGCTCGTGGCCGCGGCCGGCGACTACGAGCGAACGGAGCTGCTGTTGCGTCGCGAGCTCCACCGGCCCCCGACCGCCGAAGAGATCGCTGAAAAGCTGGAATGGACGGTCGACAGAACGCGCTACGTGGCGCAGGTCGTGGCAGACGCGCGCCGGCGCCACGACGAGGAGCTGCTGGAGTTCATCGATCCCGACACGATCGATTTCGACGGCTCCGTTGACGGCGAATAGCCCACTGCGGCGCACGCCGCTGTACGACCGCCACGTCGCACTCGGCGGACGCATGGTCGACTTCGGCGGCTGGGAGATGCCGCAGCAGTACACGTCGATCCGCGATGAGCACTTCGCGGTGCGCAAGGCGGCCGGTCTCTTCGATGTGTCGCACATGGGCCGCTTCCGCATCACCGGCCCTTCGGCGACCGCGTTCATCCAGGGGCTGGTCACGAACGATGTGTCCACGCTGGCCGTGGGTCAGGCGCAGTACAACTTGATGTGCAACGAGTCCGGCGGCATTGTCGACGACCTGGTGGTCTACAAGTCGGAGGAAGGTTTGCTCGCGGTCGTCAACGCGTCGAACCGCGAGAAGGATCTCGAGTGGATGCGCGCGCACGCACCCGCAGACGTGAACATCGAGGACCGCACGTTCGAGCTCGCGTTGATCGCGTTCCAGGGTCCGCAGGCGGAGCGGCTGCTGCCTGCGGAGGGCCTCGAAGACCTTCCGTACTTCGGCTTTCGCCGCGGTGAGGTTGCCGGCACCTCGGCGGTCATCTCTCGCACGGGGTACACGGGGGAAGACGGCTTCGAGATCATGGTCAAGAACGAGAAGGTCGGCGAGGTTTGGGACGCCATCCTCGAAGGCGGCAAGAGCGCCGGCGTGCTGCCGGCCGGGCTCGGGGCCCGAGACGCCGCGAGGCTCGAGGCGGCGCTTCGCCTGTGGGGCAACGACATGGACGAGACGGTCAATGCCTACGAGGCCGGCCTCGGCTGGACGGTGAAGCTGGACAAAGGCGAGTTCGTCGGTCGCGAGGCGCTGCAGAAGGTCAAGGCGGAGGGACCGCGCCGCAAGCTCGTCGGCCTGAAGATGCAGCCGGGAGACATAGCCCGCCACGGCGCCACTGTCTCTGGGTCACAGGGGCGAGCGGGCGTGATCACCAGCGGCACGCATTCCTTCTTTCTGGGCTACCCGGTCGCGCTCGCCCTCGTGGACGCGCGATCATTGCAGGTCGGAGACAGGGCTGTGGTCGAGGTCAGGGGCAGGGAGGCATCGGCCGAAGTGACGAAGCTCCCGTTCTATCGGGGCTCGGCCCACTCACTCAGCGAAAAGAAGGAGAGTCGCCATGGCTGATCGTCACTACACCAAGACGCACGAGTGGGTATCGGCCGACGGCAAGCACGCGACGATCGGCATCACTGATTTCGCGCAGTCCCAGCTCGGCGACGTCGTGTTCCTCGAGCTGCCCAAACCCGGGCGCAAGCTCGACGTCGGCGAGACTTTCGGCGTGGTGGAGTCGGTGAAGGCGGCGAGCGACCTGTACTCGCCGGTGGCGGGGCGCATCAGCGAGGTCAACGAAAAGCTCGCCTCGCGACCCGAGCTGATCAACTCGGATCCGTTCGGCGACGGCTGGCTGCTCAAGCTCGAGCTGACGGGCGGGCTGCCCGCCGACCTCCTCGACGAAGAGGCATACAGGAAGGTGACCGAGGGCGCCGGCCACTAGGTTGCCTTACCTCGTCCATTCCCCCGAAGACCGTGCCGCCATGCTCGAGACCCTGGGCATTGGTTCCATGGACGACCTGCTCGGCGACATTCCGCAATCCCTCCGGATCGACGGCCTCAAGTTGCCCAACGGTCTCTCCGAGATGGAGACGATGGGCCAGCTGGCCGGCCTGGCCGCCCGCAACAAGGTCTATCCCGATCGCCTGACGTTCCGCGGCGGCGGCGTCTATCGGCGTTTCATTCCAGCGGCGGTGGCTGCGGTGACCTCCAAGCCGGAGTTCTACACGGCCTACACGCCCTACCAGGCCGAGGCCAGCCAGGGCACGCTCCAGGCGATCTTCGAGTACCAGTCGCTGATCGCCGAGCTGACCGGGCTGGACGTCTCGAACGCGTCGCTCTACGACGGGGCGACCGCTGTCGCCGAGGCCGCGATGATGGCCTACGTCCACACGGGCCGCAACGAGGTGATCGTGTCGGGCTACGTCCATCCCGAATACGTGCAGGTCCTGCGCGCCTTCAGCGAGGGCCGCGGCATCAAGGTGCGCAAGGGCGGTGAGCCGAACAAGAAGACCGCGGCGGTCATCTTCCAGCAGCCCGACTTCCTGGGACTGCTGGTCGACGCCCGCAGCATCACGGCGGCCGCGCACGACGCCGGTGCTCTCGCGATCGCGTGCGTCGACCCGATCAGCCTCGCGCTCCTCGCCCCGCCCGGCGAGTACGACGCGGACATCGCCGTCGGCGAGGGCCAGCAACTTGGGCTCACGCCCAGCTTCGGCGGGCCGCACGTCGGCTTCATCGCTTGCAAGAAGGAGCTGGTCAGAAAGCTGCCCGGCCGGCTCGTTGGGACCGCCCACGATGCGCGGGGCAGGCGAGGCTTCGTGCTCGCGTTGGCCGCGCGCGAGCAGCACATCCGGCGCGAGAAGGCCACCTCCAACATATGTACGAACCACTCTCTCTGTGCGCTGGCGGCTGCGGTGTACCTCACCTACATGGGGCCGTACGGCCTGCGGCAGGTGGCCGAGGTCAGCTTCAAGAGGGCCCACGCACTCGCGGAGCGGCTGAGGTCGATTCCGGGTTGGGAGCTCGCGTTTCCCGACCGCCAGTTCGTCAACGAGTTCCCGATGCGCGTGCCGAAGTCTCCGGCGATGCTTCGCAAGCTGGCGCGCAAGGGCATCCTCGGTGGCCTCGAGGTCGGGCGCTGGTTCCGCGAGCTGAAGGGAGTCGTCACCTTCACCTGCACCGAGATGAACGACGCGCGCGCCCTCGACGAGCTCGTGGAGGCATTGTCGGCATGACCGAGCCGCTCAGCTTCGAGCTCAGCCGCCCCTCGGTCGATCCGCCGAGGCTGCCCGACGCCGACGTCGGCGGCCCGGGGCCGGCCGAGGTGCTCGGCCACGAGGCGCTTCGGTCCACGCCACTCGGCCTTCCGCGCCTCAGCGAGCCGGAGATCATGCGTCACTACAGCCGCCTGGCGTCGCTCAACTACTCGATCAGCGAGAACTTCTACCCGCTCGGCAGCTGCACCATGAAGTACAACCCGGTGGTGAACGAGCAGGCCGCCGCGCTTCCGGGGTTCGCCGGGCTGCACCCCTACCAGGACGAGGACTCCGTCCAGGGCGCCCTCGAGCTGATGTGGCGCCTGGAGCAGGCCCTGTGCGCGGTCGTCGGCGTCGAGCGGGTCACCCTCCAGCCGGCTGCGGGGGCGCACGGCGAATGGACGGCGCTCCGGATGATCGCCGCCTTCCACGACTCGCGCGGCGAGAACCGTACGGAGGTCCTGGTGCCCGACTCCGCGCACGGCACCAACCCGGCGAGCGCCGCCTTGAGCGGCTTCCACGTGGTCGAGGTGCGGTCGGGCCCGGATGGGCGCATCAGCCTGGCCGACCTGGAGTCCAAGCTGTCCCCCCGAACCGCTGCCCTCATGCTGACCAACCCCAACACCTTGGGCCTCTTCGAGCGAGAGATACTGGATATAGCCGAGATGGTGCACGCCACCGGCGCGCTCCTGTACTACGACGGGGCCAACCTCAACGCGTTCATGGGCATCTGCCGGCCAGGCGACATGGGCTTCGACGCGGTGCACATGAACCTGCACAAGACCTTCACGACGCCACACGGTGGCGGCGGACCTGGAGCCGGGCCGGTCGGCGTCAAGGCCGACCTGGTGCCGTTCCTGCCGAGCCCGACGGTCGAACGGAGCAACGGCCACCTCCACCTCGACTACAAGCGGCCGCAATCGATCGGGCGGGTGCGCAGCTTCTACGGGAACTTCGGGATGCTCGTGCGCGCCTACACCTACATCCTGGCCATGGGCGGAGACGGGTTGAGCCAGGCCTCGCAGGACGCGGTGCTCTCGGCCAACTACCTGCGGAAGCTCGTGGCCGGCGATCTCGAGCTGCCGCACGAAGGCCCGTGCATGCATGAGTTCGTGGCCAGCGCCCAGAACCTCCACGAGAGCGGCGTTCGGGCCCTGGACGTCGCGAAGGCGCTGCTGGACAAGGCGTTTTACGCCCCCACGGTGTACTTCCCGCTGGTCGTGCCCGAGGCGATCATGGTCGAGCCGACCGAGACCGAGAGCAAGGCCACCCTCGATTCCTTCGCGGCGGCCATCAAGGAAATCGTGGGCAGGGCCAAAACGGACCCCCAAAGCCTCCACGCCGAGCCCACCAACCTGCCCGTCGGACGCCTCGACGAGGTGGTCGCGGCGCGCCGGATCAACGCCTACCTGCAGGGGGCCAGCGACGACCCTGTTTTGAGGTGGAGAGCGCCCGCTCCGGAAGCCTCCTGACAGCGCCTGTCAAGACCGCGCCCGCGGCCATTTTCGTATTCAAAATCGGGTAGAATTGAGATCCTGAAGTTCTGCCCAGTTAACCTCCACTCGTCGTCCGCGCTGGGAGGGCCACAAAACCCCGGAAATGGCGGTTAGGAAACCCCTTCCGGAGGCTTCTCGTAGGCCTAAGGCCCTAGGCGCGGACGTGGCGTACACCGCCGAGCAGATCCAGGTACTCGAAGGCCGGGAGCACGTTCGGCGCCGTCCGAGCATGTACATCGGCTCGACGAGCTCGGCCGGCCTCCACCACCTCGTCAACGAGGTGGTCGACAACGCCGTCGACGAGGCGCTCGCCGGCCACGCCACGCGGATCCTCGTGACCATCTTCGAGGACGGCAGCATCGAGTGCTACGACAACGGCCGCGGCATCCCGGTCGACGTCCACAAGAAGGAGGGCCTGTCTGCCCTCGAGCTTGTCATGACACGCCTCAACGCCGGCGGCAAGTTCGGCGGGGGCGGATACAAAGTCTCGTCGGGCCTGCACGGGGTCGGCGTCTCTGCGGTCAACTTCCTGAGCGAGAAGCTGCAGGTCTCCGTCGGGCGCGGCGGCAAGACGTACTTCCAGGAGTACACGCGCGGCATCCCGAAAGCGGACGTCAAGGCCGTCGGCAAGGCGGACGGCACGGGCACCCGCGTCCGGTTCTGGCCCGACCCGCAGATCTTCCCGGACACGAAGTTCGACCACGACACGATTCAGCACCGCCTACGCGAGATGGCCTACCTCAACAAGCGCCTCGAGATCGCGCTCGCCGATGAGGCTCTGGGCATCACCAACACCTTCTACTTCGAGGGCGGCATCGTGGCGTTCGTCCGCGCCCTCAACCGCGACAAGCAGGTCGTCAACGTCCCGCCGTTCTACGTCGAGCGCGAGATCGAGGGCACGCAGGTCGAGGTCGCGCTGCAGTACAACGAGACGTTCGTCGAGAACGTGATGGCGTTCGCCAACACGATCCACACGATCGAGGGCGGCAGCCACGTCACGGGGTTCCGCTCGGCGCTGACCGCGGTCCTGAACCGCTACGCGCGCAAGGCGGGCCTCCTCAAGGAGTCCGATCCCAACCTCACCGGCGAGGACGTGCGCGAAGGCCTCACGGCTGTGATCAGCGTGAAGGTGCTCGAGCCCCAGTTCGAGGGACAGACCAAGGCAAAGCTCGGCAACGCCGAGGTCCAGGGTCACGTCTCTCTCGCGATCACCGAAGGTCTGACGCAGTACCTCGAGGAGAATCCGTCCGAGGGTCGGCGCGTCATCGAGAAGTCGCTGACTGCCGCGCGGGCGCGCGAGGCTGCGCGCAAGGCGCGCGACCTGGTCCAGCGCAAGAGCCTGCTCGAGTCGAGCATGCTGCCGGGCAAGCTCGCCGACTGCTCGGAGCGCGACCCGTCGCTGTGCGAGCTCTACATCGTCGAGGGCGACTCCGCCGGCGGAACCGCGAAAGGCGGGCGCGACCGGCGCACGCAGGCGATCCTCCCGCTCCGCGGCAAGATCCTGAACGTCGAGAAGGCGCGCCTCGACAAGGTGCTCACGTCAGACGAGATTCGCAACCTCATCACCGCGATGGGCGCGGGCGTCGGCGACAACTTCAACGTCGACAAGATCCGCTACCACCGGATCGTGACCATGACCGATGCCGACGTCGACGGCAGCCACATTCGCACGCTGCTGCTCACATTCTTCTTCCGCTACTTCCCGCAGGTGATCGACAAGGGTTACCTCTACATGGCCCAGCCGCCGCTGTTCAAGGTGTCGAAGGGCACCGGCAGGAACATGAAGGTGGTGTGGTGCCAGTCGGAGGCGGATCGCGACAAGGCGCTGCGCCAGCTGGGCAAGGGCGCCGAGGCCGCTCGCATGAAGGGACTCGGTGAGATGAACGCCGATGAGCTGTGGGAGACGACGATGAACCCTGCGACTCGCGTCCTTCTAAAGGTGGAGGTCGACGATGCCGCCGCGGTCAACGACACGTTCGAGAAACTGATGGGGCCCGACGTCGAGCCGCGCAAGAAATTCATCCAGGCGCACGCGAAGAGCGTGAAGAACCTAGACATCTAGGTTGTCCGAGGAATGCGTATAGCAGTCGACGCCATGGGCGGCGACCACGCGCCCGCGGAGATCGTGAAGGGCGCGGCCCTGGCGGCCCAGGAGTACGGGCTCGACATCTCTCTCGTCGGACTTCCGCGCGAGGTGCAGCCGCTGCTCGACAGCCATCCGCGGCTTCAGCTCGTGCCGTGCACTCAGGTCATCGCGATGGACGAGCATCCGGCGCAGGCCGTGCGCACCAAGACCGATGCGTCGATCAACGTGTGCGCGCGCCTGGTCAAGGAAGGTCGGGCCGACGGCTGGACGTCGGCCGGCAACTCGGGGGCCATCATGGCCGCGGCGCTGTTTATCCAGGGACGCATTCGCGGCGTGGAGAGGCCCGCGCTCGGATCGATCGTGCCGACCCAGAACGGCTTCGCGTATTTCCTCGACGTCGGCGCGAACGTCGATTCCAAGCCCGAGTACATGACGCAGTTCGCGGCCATGGGATCGGTCTATGCGCGGGAGATGCTCGGGCGCGCGGAGCCCAAGGTCGCGCTCTTGAGCAATGGCGAGGAGGACGGCAAGGGCGACGAGCGCGTGCGCGAGACATCGCGTCGCCTGCGCGGATCGATGCCCAGCGTCAATTTCAATTTCATTGGCAACGTCGAACCCAAGGACATCTTCGCCGCGCGCGCGGACGTCGTCGTGGCCGACGGATTCGTCGGCAACGTCGCCATCAAGATGGCCGAGGCGACCGCCGACTTTCTCTTTCGCTCGCTGCGCGACGAGATCCCGCGGACGATCGGCGGAAAGGTCGGCGGCGCGCTCATCCGTCCGCGAGTGCGCGAGATCCGCAATCGCATCGACTGGCGAGAGTTTGGCGGGGCACCGCTCTTGGGCATCGACGGCGTCGCCGTCGTGGCCCATGGCCGCTCCGATGCGCGCGCGATGAAGAACGCGATTCGGGTTACTCGCGACGCGGTCGAAAATGAGCTCGTCGCTAAGATTCGGGCGGAGGTGGGGAAGGCATGAGGAACGGCCAGACCCGCGTCGTGGTAACCGGGATGGGCACGGTGAATCCCCTCGGCAAGAACGTCGAGGAGTACTGGGACGGCCTGATCGAGGGGCGCAGCGGCGCCAGCCTGATCGAGCGCTTCCCATCCGACAAGCTCACGACCAAGTTTGCCTGCCAGGTGACCAACTGGGACCCCAAGGAGTTCATGGACCCGAAAGCCGCCAAGCGCATGGCGCGGTTCTCGCAGATGGCGGTTGCGGCCTCCGGGATGGCGCTTGCCGACTCGGGCATCGACCTCGGCATGGAGGACAACTTCCGCGTCGGCGTCGCGATGGGCACGGGCATCGGCGCGTTCGACGACATGACCGAGGGCGCGTACACGTTCCTCAGCAAGGGCCGCCTCAACCCGCTGTACGCCCCCACCATCATCCCGAACATGGCGGGCGCCTCGGTGGCGATGCAGTTTCACCTCCGCGGGCCCAACACCACCGTGACGACCGCGTGCGCGGCGTCCACGCAAACGCTTGGCGACGCGACGCGAATGATCCAGCACGGCGACGCTGACGTGATGCTGGCCGGGGGGACGGAGGCTTCGCTGTGCGAGGTCGGGATCGCGTCTTTCAACGCCATCCGCGCCCTGTCGACGCGAAACGAAGCGCCCGAGAAAGCAAGCAGGCCGTTCGACCGGGATCGAGATGGATTCGTGCCGGGCGAGGGCGCCGGAACGCTGATCCTCGAGTCGTTGGAGCACGCCATCAACCGTGGCGCCCGCATCTACGGTGAGGTGCTGGGGTACGCGACGACCAACGATGCGTTTCACCAGGTCGCTCCCGACGAGACTGGCGAGGCGCCGGCACGCGCGGTGATCAACGCCATCAAGGACGCCGGCCTCGAGCCCGCTGACATCGATTACGTCAACGCCCACGGCACCTCGACGCAGCTCAACGACGCCGGTGAGACGAAGGCACTGAAGATCGCGCTCGGCGAGCACGCCTACAAGGTCGCGATCAGCAGCACCAAGTCGATGATCGGCCACCTGCTCGGCGCGGCCGGCGCGGTCGAGGCCATCGCCACGCTGCTCACCATCAACCGCGGCATGATCCACCCGACGATCAATTACGAAAATCCAGACCCGGTGTGCGATCTCGACTACGTGCCCAACACCGCGCGCCGCAAGGACGTGAACATCGCGATCTCGAACGGCTTCGGTTTCGGCGGGCACAACGCCGTGGTCGTTCTCGGCAAGTACCAGGAGTAGTCACAGCGCATGGCTGACGAAACGATCGGCACGGTCCTGTCTCGCGACCTCCAGGAGGAGATGCAGACCTCCTACATGGAGTACGCGATGTCCGTCATCATCAGCCGAGCCCTGCCCGACGTGCGTGACGGGCTGAAGCCGGTACAGCGCCGGATCCTCTACGCGATGCAGCGCGAGGGTGCGACGAGCGGCACCAGGCCGCGCAAGTGCGCCGCTTTCGTCGGCGAGGTTCTAAAGCTCTATCACCCGCACAGCGAGGCCGCTGTCTACGACGCGCTCGTGCGCATGGGACAGCCGTTCTCGCTGCGGTACCCGCTGATCCATGGCCAGGGCAACTTCGGGAGCGTCGACGGCGATCCGCCCGCGGCCATGCGCTACACCGAGGCCACGCTGTCGGCCATCACCGCCGAGATCATGGCCGACATCGACAAGCAGACCGTCGACATGATGCCCAACTACGACAACTCCGAGGAGGAGCCGACGGTCCTCCCGGCGCGGGTTCCCAACCTTTTGATCAACGGCGCCTCCGGCATCGCCGTTGGAATGACCACGAACATCCCGCCGCACAACCTGCGCGAGGTCGCCGCCGGCGTCAAGCACCTCGTCGACAACCCGGACGCAACCGCCGAGGATCTGCTGAGCTTCGTCACGGGTCCCGACTTTCCAACCGGCGGACTGATCATGGGCACCGCCGGCATCAAGGCCGCGTACTCGACGGGCCACGGCCGCATCATCGTGCGCGCGCGCCACACGTTCGAGCAGGCGCCCAACGGACGCGAGCGCATCATCATCGACGAGCTGCCCTACGCGGTGAACAAGGCGGCGCTCGTGGCGAAGATCGCCGAGCTCGTCTCCGATCGCAAGCTCGAGGGCATCGCCGACCTGCGCGACGAGTCGGACCGTCAGGGCATGCGCGTCGTGATCGAGCTGAAGCGCGAAGCGCAGGTCTTCACGGTGCTGAACAACCTTTACAAGCACACGCAGCTGCAGACGACGTTCGGCGTGATCATGCTGGCGATCGTCGACGGCCGGCCGGTCGTGCTGAGCCTGAAGCAGGCGCTGCAGCTGTTCGTGGACCACCGGCGCAACGTGATCGTCCGCCGCACTCGCTTCGACCTGGAGCGCGCGCAGGAACGGGCGCACATCCTCGAAGGACTGAAGATCGCGCTCGACCACCTGGACGAGGTGATCAAGACGATCCGGGGCGCGGCCGACCAGGACAACGCGCAGTCCCAGCTCGAATCGAAGTTCGGTATGAGCGAGCGCCAGGCGAAGGCGGTGCTGGCGTTGACCCTTGGCCGGCTGACCCGTCTCGAGCGCGGCAAGATCGACGAGGAATACGAGCAGGTCATCAAGACGATCGCGTACCTCGAGTCGATCCTCGCCAGCGACCAGAAGGTCCGGATGCTGATCAAGGACGAGATGGACGAGGTCGTCAAGAAGTACGGCGACGACCGCCGGACAGAGATCACCGACCAGGAGGCGACGGAGCTTTCGGCGGAGGACCTCGTGCCCAAGGAAGAGGTCGTGGTCACGCTGACGCACCGCGGTTACGTCAAGCGCCAGCCTCTGCGCGTATTCCGCGCGCAGAAGCGCGGCGGCGTGGGCCTGAAGGGTGCCAAGCCGACGGCCGGCTCGGACGCGCCGAGCGGCACCCGGGAAGAGGACTACGCGCTGCACCTGCTGACGACGCACACGCACGCGTCGATGCTGTTCTTCACGCAGAGCGGGCGAGTGTTCCAGCTGCGGGTCCACGAAGTTCCCGAGCGCGAGCGGCAGGCCAAGGGCATGCCCGTCAACAACTTGATCGACATCGGTCCCAACGAGCGGATCACTTCAGTGTTCGTGCGCCCGGAGACGGAGAGCGAGGCGCACTACATGCTGATGGTCACGAAGAACGGATACATAAAGAAGACGGCGATGGCGGAGTACGCCAACGTCCGCCGCAACGGCCTCATCGCCATCAAGCTCCAGGACGGCGACGAGCTCGATTGGGTGACGCCGACGAGCGGCAAGGATGAGGTGATCATCTCAACCGAGCTCGGCAAGGCGATTCGATTCAGCGAGACCGAGGTCCGTGCGATGGGCCGCGACACGCAGGGCGTCATCGGCATGAAGCTCGGCAAGGGCGACGCGGTCGCGGGCATGGCCACCACGGTCGAGGGCGGCGATCTGCTCGCGATCACGCAGCGCGGCTACGGCAAGCGCACTCCGCTGTCGGAGTATCCGATGCACCATCGCGGCGGACAGGGCGTATTCACGCTGAAGGTCACCGACCGCGTGGGCAAGCTCGCCGCGGTTCGCGTCGTCGGCGATCCCGAGGAGGAGATCCTCGTCATCAGCGCGAGCGGAATGGTGCTGCGCACGTCGGTCGGCGCGATCTCGCAGATCGGGCGCCAGACCCAGGGCGTGATCGTGATGCGCCTCGCGCCCGATGACCAGGTCGTGGCCATCGCGCCGGTTGCGGCGATCGAAGAGGGCGACGGCAAAGAGTGACCCCTCCCGATCTCCAATCGATCGGGATCTGGCTGCTCATCGCGTCGGCCGTGGTCATTCTTTTCGAAGGCGTTCTCGCCGCGATCTGGTCGCTTCGGCTGTCGCGAAAGGCGCGCGCGATGAGTGAGCTGCTGGCGGCGCAGCAGGTCGTCATCAACGCCGACCTCGAACGGCTGCGCGCCAACATCGTGGAGACAGGCGAGCTATGGAAGCCTTATCGCCGCCTCTTGCGCTTGCTCCGCCATCCGCTCACCATCGCGTTGATGCAGTCCTACGCGCGGCGGGCCGCCGGCCGTTGACCGACACATTCGCGCACCAGGCGGTCGAAGACGCTGTCGCGCGCGAGCGCGCGCGAATCGCACGCGACCTTCACGACGGAATCGCAACCGAGCTGGCCGGCGCCATCTCTCTGTTCAAGGTCTATCTCGAGCGGCAGAACGGACACCCGGACCAGACGCTCGGCAACGTGTTCGAGATCCTGGAGCGGTCGCTGAGGAACGTGCGCGAATCGCTCGCGGAGCTGCGCCCCGAGGCGATCGGGCCGGAAGGCCTTGTTGTCGACCTTCGCCGGCAGGCCGAGGAGTTCTCGCGGCTCTATGGCATCAGGGTCGAGATCCTGACCATCGGGACGGAGGACATGGTGTCGCCGCAGCAGCGCGAAGTCGTGGCGCAGGTCGTGCGCGAGTCGCTCAGCAACGTGCGGCGCCACTCGGGATCGACCATCTGCCGGGTGAGGCTCGGCTTCGCGGCGAAGCCGTTCCTCATCGAGATCTCCGACGAGGGAAGCGGGTTCGGCGGCGGGGTGCGCGGCGGCTACGGGCTGATGGGAATGCGCGAGCGGGCGGCCGGCATTGGCGGCAGGCTCGAGGTCGTCAGCACGCAAGGTCGAGGCACAACCGTCTTTCTTTTCGGCCCGAACTAGCGGCGCTACCAGGTCATTCGCTTCAGCTGC
Organism: Candidatus Dormiibacterota bacterium; assembly: GCA_035279785.1. Classification (GTDB taxonomy): domain Bacteria; phylum Chloroflexota; class Dormibacteria; order Dormibacterales; family Dormibacteraceae; genus 40CM-4-65-16. The sequence continues at coordinate 6,900 of DATEHC010000074.1, read as the reverse complement.
ATCGCGGGGAACGCGAGGTCGTCGTTGCTGACGGCTCTCAGCTTGCGCATGACGCTGTCGACCAGGCTCCGCGCCCGATGCTCCTCGGTTCCGATCGCGCGTGCGATCTCCTCGCTCGAGAACCCGTGCCCGAGCAGGTGCGCGACGGCGGTCTCGTCCTCGTTGAGCCGGCCGAGCGGACCTCGCAGCGCACTCACCATCGGCGCCAGGCTGCGGCCCAGCGCGTACGCGTAGGCCACGTCTTCGTCCGAGTACCAGTGGTCGCGCCGGCATCCGACGATCAGCAGACCGATCGGTCGCTGGCCCTGCTGGCCGATCGGCGCGTACATCAACGAGGGCCAGTCGAGCTCCCAGTCGTACTCGGCGCTGCCCTCGTCCGCCTCGATGACGGTGTTGATCACGAGCGGTTTCTGCTCGTAGAGGGCACGACGCGCCAGGGGTCGTAGCGGCAGGCCGCGGAGAAACCGGCGCGAGATCTCCGATGCGGCGATCGGCCGGACGAAGCCGCCCCTCAAGTAGCCGACGATCCATCGGTCGTTGGCGATCGAGGTTAGGGCCAGTCCCAGCCGGCGCCTGGCTTGCTGGAGGTCTGGAAGCTGGCCCATGCCGGGAGGTTAGGTCTCGATCGCCGCGCTGACCTCACGCGCGGTTCAGCGTTTCCTCAAGAAACCTTGAACCTGCTACTTTGCGCGCGGGGATTGGAGGCGTGACCGCCAAGCTACTGGTGGTTGATGACGAGCCGCGCACGGCGGAGCTCACCGCCGAGGTCCTGCGCCGCGCCGGCTATACCGTCGACGTCGCGGGCAGTGGAAACGAGGCCCTGGAGCGCGTGCGGACGGGATCGCCCGACCTGATGCTGCTGGATTACGAGATGCCCGACATGGAGGCGCCAGAGGTGCTCGACTCGCTGCGCTCGGGGGCGGACCGGATCCCGTTTCCGGTGATCATCCTCACGGGCGCACGACATTCCCCGGCCGACCAGGTCGTGGGCATCGAACGCGGTGCCACCGACTACATCGTCAAGGGGACCGACCGGCAGGTGATGCTCGCCCGTGTCCGCGGAGTGCTGCGCGAGCGGGCTGCCCATGTTGGTTCAGTGGTTCGTGGACGACTTTTCGTCGATGCCGCGCGCGGAGAGGCACGACTGGGCGAACGCGCGCTGAAGCTCGAGCGGCGACCGCTGCTGATGCTGCAGGTCCTGGCCGAGCGCTCGCCGCAAGTTGTGCTCCGTTCCGAGCTGCTGGACCGTGTCTGGGGCAGCACGTACGCGGGTTTCGAGCACAGCGTCGAGCAGGCGGTGCACCAGGTCCGGAGGCAGCTGCGAGAGCCGGAGTGGATCGAAACAGTGCGCGGGATTGGGTACCGGCTCACCGTCCAACCCTGAGCTCGCGGCGGCGCTGCACCGCCTGCGGTCGACGCTCGCGCGGGTGAAAGCCGAGCTCGAGCTGGCGGAGCTGGACGGCGAGGCGGCCCTCGCGGGACGTCTGCGAGGCGACCTGCGGGAGGCGCTCGACCTCCTGGGCGTGGTGGAGTCGCTGGTCTTTCGCGTGGTACCCGTGCTGGTCCTCGACGACGACGAGCGCCTGGCCGAGCTCACGGCGCGCGGCCTGCGGCGGCTCGGCTACGAGGCCGAGTCGGCTGGCGCGATGCGCACGCTTAGGCCGGGCGAGATCGTCGTGTTCGATCTGAGCCTTTCGACCTCGCTCCGCGCCGACGAGCGAGCGGCTCTGTCGGCCGCCCGGCCGATCGTGGTGACGGGGGCCGCGGATGCGGCCTCACGCGCGCTGGCCGAGGAGCTCGGGGCGAGCGACTACCTGATCAAGCCGGTCGAGCCGGAAGGACTGGCGGCGGCGATACAGCGGCGGGTCGAGCTGAACTCGTAGCGAGGTCGCTACGAGGTCCTCTCGTTCATGGGTCGCTACTTGAATGGCGGAAGCGAGACCGTGAACGTGGCGCCGCCGCCGCGCGTTCCTGAGTAGGTCAGGTCACCCTGGTGCTCGCGAACGATGCCGTAGGACATAAACAAGCCGAGGCCCGTGCCGGTCTCTTTCGTTGTGAAGTGCGGCTCGAACAGGTGGTGACGATTCTCGTCAGCAACTCCCGGTCCGTTGTCGGCGACGCTGAAATACGGCCAGCCGTTGGACCGCCGGCCGGTTGAGATCTCGACGTGACCGTGGTCAGGGGCTGCGTCGATCGCGTTGTTGACAAGGTTGGTGATCACCTCGCGCATGAGCAACGGGTCTGCGCTCACCTGAACCGTCTCTTGTGACTCTCTCAAACCCAACTCCACTTCTTTTGACCGGGCGCGGGATCGGGCCATGCCCAGCGCGCGACTCGCGAGATCGTTTAGATCGATCGGCTCTTTGGCGTACGTGACTTTGGGCGTGGCGCCCTGTGAAAGCGTCCGCAGAACAGACACCGCATCATTCGCGGCCGAAGTGGCGATTTCAATGGCTTCGCGGTCCGCGCCGTCGAGTCGGCGGGGATCGATCTCCTTGAGGTAGCCCACTGCGGTCGCCATGTGGTTGCGAAGGTTGTGAACGACGCCTTCGATGGCGCGGCTATGGAAGAGGTGACGATCGGCGTCGGAGAGCTCGCTCTCTAAGACGCGTCGGACCCGCCGGCCGGCGATGGTGTCAGTGAGAGCGAGGGACAGGACGAAAACGATCGTGGCGAGAAAGTAGCCGAGCGCGGAACCGTCGAGGACATAACTGGTTAGCAGCGCCGCGAGCCCAAAGTACATGTTTGCCGCGTAGAACTCGCCACTGAAATTGTGTTTGACGATGCTCAGGATGGCCTCGCCTGTCAGCAGCGACAAACCCACAGCAACCACAACCCAGCTGCCGACGAAGGCGATCACTAGGACAACACATCGAAGGACGAGACTCGGCTCAGCACCATGCGAGAAACTCGTTGCGATCACGGCTGCGAAGCACGCGTACGACGACGCCGTGATTGCGTTGGTGAATATGGTCCACCCACCTCGTCTGGGCATAGATATACCTAGCGACAGCCCCACTAAGGTCGCATCGAGCGGATTGAGCAGAAGCGCGGCCGCGCCAATACCTATGCCGGCGAGAACGATGCGACCCCGCTCAATGCGGGTCTGGACTTTGCTAAGAAGGACCACAGCGAGGACTAGGAAAACTACTTCTGTGACGTTGTCCGCGTGCGAGTGGATCTCTTGCCGCGTTAGAAGATTTGCGAGGACAACCGATGCCGTAAGTGCAAGGAGGAATGCAAACGCTACCTCCCGCCGGCGAGACGGCGGGTTGCTAAGCTGCACGCCATCGCGAAGACGTCGACTGATCACAAGAAGTACCGCGTCCTTGTTGTAGACGACAGCATAGTGCCACGCACAGCTGCGAGAGCCATGCTCGGCGAAGCGGACGAATTGCGTTTTGTCGGCGAGGCATCATCTGGCCACGAGGCACTTCGAGCGATGAACTCCCTGCGCCCGGATCTGGTCCTCATGGACGTACACATGCCGGACATGGACGGCCCGACGACGGCAAGGGAAGTCCTCGCGCAGCACCCGTCGGCGAAGATCGTCGCATGGACCGTATCCGAGTCAAGCGACGACCTGCTGCGAATGATGAGGGCAGGGTGCTCGGGGTACGTGCTGAAGGATGTTGGCCCGACGGAACTTCAGCGGGCCCTGTTGGCTGCCCTCAGAAGTGAGAGCCCAGTGCCGCGTCGGATGATCCCGGAGGTTCTCCGCCGCGTCGCTGACATAGCTCCCGTCTCTGTTGACGCCAACGTCAAACTCACATCGCGTGAGTTGGAGGTCCTGAGGGGTGCCGCTAAAGGGCACACCACAAAGCGGCTCGCAAAGGACCTAGGCCTCGCAAGCCCCTCAGTGGAGACTCACTTGCGCAACATCTTTAAGAAGCTCGGTGCTACGAACCGTGGCGAGGCTGTAAGCCGTGCTCTCAAACTGGGTGTGATTACGCTCGCCGACCTCTAGAACTGATGAGGTCAGGCTCATGGATTTCCATGACCCTAACCCATGGGAATTGACGATTCTCGGAGTTGTGACGCCCTCCCAGACTGAATCCCACAAAAGTGACCTGGACAACGAACTCGCAGACAACGGGAATCTAGGGAAGGAGGCTCGACATGGTTCGCATGTTCAGACGATTGCTGCGCGGCGGGACGAAGCACTACGTGACCGGCTACTGGGTCTGGTAGCAGTCTTCAGTTCCTAATTCGGGATTGGAGGCACTAATCCCGATCTAGAATTCCTCAGTCTTGACGGCTTTCGCGTCGATGCCGCGGCCGGCTCGGATCTTTATCGCTGGGGCCATCGCGGCCGGCGTGCTTGCAACTACGTTGAGCTGGCTAGTTTCGCCGATTACCCCCGACAAACTGCTGACCCTACTCTACTTGGGTGTCCTCACCCAAATCGCCGCGCTAAGGCCGATTCCGTGGCGGAGCGGCCACCATCAGTGGGTTGTCGACCCCCTTCTCGTTGCCGCCAGTCTGTACGCACCCGGTGCCGGCGTGGCCTTGATCGCTTGGCTCGCGGTGTTCGATGGGAGAGTGCCGGGTCGCACGATTCCTTGGTGGGCATTCTTCTTCAACCGAGCCATGATCGCCAACGCGAACATTGTTCCTTCAATCGCGGTGGCATCACTTGGAAGTGGTGCCGACTGGAGCCTCCCTGTGCGGACCGCGATTCTCGTTGTGGCGGGTCTAGGCCTTAACTACCTGATCACCGCCCTCAGTGTGTCGTTTGTCACGCGAACGCCAGTCTTGGCAATTCTGTTCGAGAATCTCGGGGGCCCAGCTGTAATCGGGACCGCCGCCCTCAGCTTCTCAGGCGGGATTATCTACCTGCTGCTCCAAACACCCGTCGGCTACATCATGGCCCCCGGCCTTTTCGGCTTTGTCTTGGCTGTGCGAGGAAACGTTGCGGACGCGCAACGTCAATCAGTTCTTAAGGAGCAGACACTCGAGTTGGCTGCCCAAGCTCTCGACGCGCGCGACCGCTACACGGAGTCGCATTCGATTCGGGTGGCCGAATTGGCAGGACGGCTGGGTGAGCGCTTGGAGCTCGGCGACCGTGAGGTCGAGCTAATCAGAACCGCAGCGTCGCTGCACGACCTTGGAAAGATTGGTGTCCGGGACGACATCCTCAATAAGCCTGGCCCACTGACTGAGGAGGAATGGGAAATCATGCGGCGTCATCCAGACATAGGTGCCGACATGATCGCTCAACACTCCGCACTGGAAGAGGTCGCGCCGGTGGTTCGACATCACCATGAACGATGGGATGGCTCAGGCTATCCCGCCGGCCTTAAAGGCGACGTAATTCCGTTTGGTGCGCGAATCCTGTCGGTCGCTGACTCGTACGACACCATTACAGGCGCTCGTCTCTATCGGAAGTCGTTAATGACGCCCATCGAAGGTGTCGAGGACATCAGCCGGCGCGCTAGTCAGTGGTATGACCCGAACGTTGTCGATGCTCTTCGTGAGCTGCATGGCCTTCCGCCGATGGAGGTTGTCGACCGGCCGGAGGTGCCGCGCCGGATCACCAGCGTTCGAGTGCTGCGGTCCAACCCTGGATTTAGCAGCCTTGTCGCTGCGGTTGCGGTCTCGTCACTCGGCGATCCTCTTACCCAGGTTGCCGCCTTGATTTCAATTTATGCACAGACCCACGACCCGCGCCTTGTTGCTCTGGGCCTCATCGTTCAAGCCGTCGCTACGATTGTTGTCACAGGCTTGATCGGAGGCATCGCAGACCGCCTCCCTCGGAGGGGTTTGGTAGTGAGCCTTGAGTTCACTCGTGCCGCTTGCCTGATCGCTACTCCGATGCTTATCGGCCTCAACTGGCGGTTGATCGTTCCGATCCTGTTCTTGCTTTCAACCGTAAATGCGGTCGTGCAACCAGCCAAGCAGGCGGCGGTGCCGAGCCTCGTCCCTGTCGGGCAGGTTGGAAAAGCAAACGCAGTGGTTGCGGCGACCACCATGCTGGCCAGTTCCGTCGGGTTTGGAATTGCAGCAGCTGTTCTAACTAGATTCCCATCTGCCCTAAACGCCTTGTTCATCGCGGACGCTATGACCTTCATCGTTGGTGCAGTAATTATTCTCGGCATCCCAAACTTAGGAGGCGGAGCGCCTGCAACGTCGCTTTCAGGCGCGTTGCGACGTTCGTGGTCAGTGCTCGAGGCGCGTCCTCAACTTGGAATTAGCACTCTCGCCGCGTTCCTGATTCCGATGAGCCTTCCCGCGATTCTTGCAATGGCTTATCAGGTGTCGATCGGCGGTCCGCAAGCGGGCCCACAAACGTATTCGACGCTCGAGCTTGTCGCTTCGGTCGGAATCTTCGTGGGCTCGCTCGCAGTGAGTCGCTTTACCTCAATTGGCTCGATGCGCACCGTCGGGATCGGCCTCCTATTGACAGGCACGTTCTCGGTTGCGATAGGCATGACCCGAGAACTCGGGCTAATTATTGCCGCCCTGCTAATCGCCTCTGTTGGGAACCCCGTGTACTCAGTCGCAAATCAGACCGCCTTGGTTGAGGCTGCGCCACCCCAAAGCCGCGGAAGTGTAATGGCTACTAGGTTCGGGCTCACTCAGGCGGCCGGTATCGTTGGCCTTGCCGCCGGTGGGTTCCTAACGCAGCGATTCTCGCCGCAAATTACGTTTGACATTCTCGGGATTGGCATAGTGATTCTCGCTCTGTACGCCCTCGCCGCCGGGCGAAGCACCGTCAACCCCCTCCACGGTGCCGCTTACGAAGAAGCCGCCCTCCAGCAGGCCAAGACCTAAACCGGTTCGGCCTCAGGCTCCGCTCGTCATACTGCCCGTGTTTGCGTAACGTGCGAACCACTCCTCAGCACGGCACACCTCGCGACAAAGAGGTCGAAAGCAGTCCCGCCCCTGCCAGCGGCGTGA
>DATEHC010000073.1:0-4285 GCA_035279785.1 Candidatus Dormiibacterota bacterium | reverse complement strand
GGGCGAGGTCTTGGTCCGTGGGCGTCGCCTGAACGGTTGGTGGCGGCGCAACCTCGGTGGCCTCCGCCGAAACGTCGCTTTCGTCTACCAGGAGCAGAGGTTGCTGCCGCGGCTCAACGCCTTCGAGAACGTGATGCTCGCCCTGCAGCTGAGCGATCCGTCGATCCCCAACCGCACGAACAAGGAGGGGGCGCAGGCCGCGCTCGAGTCGGTCGGGTTGGGCGAGCGCGGAAAGGCCTACCCGCACCAGCTGTCGGCCGGCGAGCGCCAGAGGATCGCAGTCGCCCGCGCCCTCGCAACGAAGCCGAGAGTCCTGCTCGCGGACGAGCCGCTGGGGGGCCTCGACGACGACAACGCGGCGATCGTGACCCGTTTGCTCGAAGACGCGGCCGCGGCCGGCACGACCGTCATCGTCGCGTCGCATCGCCACACGCTTCACGCGGCGCAGATCCTCAGGCTGCCCAGCGGGAAGGTGATGACCAACGGCGCCAAGCGGGTCGCGATGAACGGCAACGGACACGCGAATGGCCATTCGAACGGGCACGCAAACGGAAACGCGAACGGGCATTCGAACGGGCACGCAAATGGACATGCCAACGGCCACACCAATGGCAATGGGCACACCAACGGCACAGGCGGCGGGTGGCTGACGCTCCTGAAGGTCGTCCTGCCTGCGCGCGAGCGCGGACAGAAGGCGGCGAAGATCGCGCGCCTCCCCCTGTGGCGCCGCTCCGTCGCTTACTCGGCCAACGCCGGCCGCCTCGTCTTGCTCGGCGGCCTTCGCAGCTGGAGCCGCGACGCGCGCCTGGTAGCGCCGGTCGTCGGCACCATCGCGCTCGTGCTCGTCCTCTGCGGCACTCTGGCAATGGTCGGCATCGCGGTCAAGGGCGCGATTGCGGACCAGGCGAACCAGGCATCTGTGGTGCGTGTATATCTCGCGTCGGGCGCCTCGGACAGCGACGTCGCGGCGCTCAAGGCGAAGCTGGCGGCCGACCCGCGCGTCGCCTCGGTCACGAGCGTTTCCCCCGAGCAGGCCCTCGCCGAGGCGAAGCAGCGCCCAGGTCTCGACAATCTCGCCTCGCTGAGCGACACGAACCCGTTCCCGGCGAGCCTCGATGTCCGCGTGAAGCTGGTCACCAAGGTCGGGGCGGTCGCGGAGTCGGTGAAGAACGACCCCGCGGTCGACAGCTCCTACCCCACGTCGTACGACCCTGACACCTACTCGCGGCTGCGGCACTTCGCGCTGATCGCCGGCGGCATCGCCGGCGGCATCCTGCTGCTGCTCGCGGTCGTCGCCTACGCCGTCGTCGCCAACTCAATGCGAGGTATCGCGGCAGCGCGCCGCCAGGAGGTCGCGATCACCCGGTTGCTCGGCGCGCGCGGCTGGATGATGCGCGGCCCATTTGTCGTCGAGGGGCTGATGACCGGGGCCATCGCCGGCGCGCTCGCTGCGGCCCTGGTCGGTGCGGCGTATCTGCTGGCGGTGCGTTTCGAGGACGCCATCTACGTCCAGGTCCTGCCCGGCGTGAACCTGCTCGCCGTCCAGTACGTGCTGGCGGCGGTGATCACCGCGGGCCTCGTTCTTGGATCCGGCACCGCGCTTTTCGGATTCCGCCGAGCGCGCGCGTGAAGAGGGCGCTGGCGGCCGTCGCCACGCTCGGTGCGCTGATGGCGCTGCTGGCGCCGGCCGGGTTCGCCGACTCCAGCCCATCGCCCACTCCTTGCCCGACGCCGTCCGCGGCGTCCGGCACGCGCACCGGCTGCTCGACAGCCCCGGTCGACCCCAACGCGGCCGCATACAGGCAGCTCGAGTCGCGGCTTGGCGGTGACATCGCGACCACCCTCTCCACAGTGCAGCGCGTCGCGGCCACGCTCGACCAGTTCTCGGGGACCGAGCAAACGCTGAACGACGAGGTGACGCGCGAGGAGCAGGTGATCTCGAACCTCGAAGACGCGATCGCTCAGCTCAACCAGCAGATCTCGGACACGCAGGCGAAGATCGACACCGAGAAGGAGCAGCTCGCCGCCGTATCGCGCGCGATCTACCGGCAGCCTGACTCGTTCTGGCTCCTGATCGCGCGGTCGAGCAACCTGCATCAGGCGCTTCTCGCGACCGCCGACGCGATTGTCGCCGGACAGCGCGCGCACGAGCTGCAGACCAGGCTCGAGGCGGACCTGGCGAAGCTGCAGGCGGATCTGCAGGCTCGGCAGAACGACCTCGACCGCGAGAACAACACCCTCGACTTACTCAACGCCAACCTCAGCGCGCTGGAAGAGGTGATGAGCGAGCAGACCGACGTCAGCGGGCAGCTCTCTGATCTGCTGTCGCAGCTTCAGAGCGCGAAAGACACTCTGACCAACCAGCCGCCCAGCGTCACCGACGACCTTGCCCAGCTGCTCGAGTCACAGATGCAGGACCTCGTCCAGCGCTCCTACCAAACCGCGTGGACGCAGGCGCAGGTCGGCGTCGGGCTGGCGATGGTGAACCAGAAGCTGCCGGTGGGCATGGCGATTCAGGGCTTGAATCTGTCGTGGCCGATGTCCTCATTCGTCATCACACAGCCCTTCGGACCGACCAATGTTCTGCTGGAACCGCCCTACGGGTCGTACAAGCACTTCCACACCGGAGTCGACATCTCCGCGGCGCTGGGAACACCCGTGATGGCCGCGGCAAGCGGGCTGGTGGTGGCGGTAGGTCACGGCAACTATGGCTACGGAAACTTCGTCGTGATCGCGCACGGCGGCGGCATCACGACGCTTTACGGGCACCTCCTCCAGACCAACGTCAGGGTCGGCGACGGCGTCGCGCGCGGCCAGGTCATCGGGCTCGAAGGCTCGACCGGATTCTCGACGGGGCCGCACGTGCACTTCGAGCTGCGCCTGAACGACCAGGTCATCGACCCGCTGCCCTACCTGCCGGTGCCGGGGACGACCTGGCCTGGCTAGGAGATGTGATCGAGCGCGCCTGACATGCGCTCGAGGACCTGCTGAAGGATCTCGGTCGACGTCCCGAAGTTGAGTCGCACGAAACCGTCGCCCGGTTCCGCAAAGTCACGACCGTCCCCCAGCCCGACTTTGGCCCGTTCGAGAAAGAAGTCGTAAGGAGAGCTCGTCAGGCCGAGCTCGCGGCAGTCGAGCCAGGCCAGGAATGTCGCTTCGGGAGGCACATGACGGATGCCCCTCCGCGAGGCGGCCCACTGCGCGACGAGCTCGCGATTCATCGCGAGATAGGCCATGACCGAGTCGAGCCAGCCCTCCGAGTCGGACCACGCGGCGATCGTCGCGTCGGCGCCGAAGCGGCTCGGCCGTCCGAGGAGGTGGTCCGGTATCGCCTTGTCGAATCGGGCCTTCAGCGCCGCCGTTCCGAAATGGACGATGGCGGCCCGGGTTCCGGGAATGTTGAAGCTCTTTGTCGCCGACGTGAGCGTGACGGTGCGTTCGGGGACGACCGTCTCCATCGGGATGTGCTTCGCGTCGCCGTACGTGACGTCGGCGTGGATCTCATCCGAGATGATCGTCAGGTCGAACCGTTCGGCGACCGATGCGATCTCCATCAGCTCGTTGCGCTCGAAGACCCGTCCTGTTGGGTTGTGCGGGTTGCACAGAAGAATGACGCGCGACCCTGATGCGACCTCCGCGAGATTGTCCGCATCGAGCGTGAAGCGCTCGCCCTGGGCAAGAGGATTGCCGACGAATCGCCGGCCGCTCGTGGGAACCACGTGAACGAACGGTGGATATATCGGCGTCTGCACGACGACCCCGTCGCCAGGATCGGAGTAGGCCACCAGGGTCGCGACGACGCCCTGGATCACGTCGCTGGTGGCGATGGTCAATGCCGGATCTGGATTCCAACCGTGACGCCGGCCCATCCACCGTGCGAACGCGGTGTAGAGCTCTTCGATCGTGTCGGGGACGCCGTACACGTAGTCCTGCGCATCGACCAGGCGCTCCATCGCCGCCTGCACGGCCGGCGCCACCTTGAAGTCCAGGTCGGCGACGAAGGCCGGCAGGACGTCGGGCGGATATTTCCGCCACTTCACGCTCTCGCGTGCTCTCAGCTCGGCTTCAGTTAGCAGAAAGTCTTGCATTGATTTGGAAAGCGCCCCCGGAGGGAATCGAACCCCCGACCTTGACGTTAGGACCGTCCTGCTCTATCCACTGAGCTACGGGGGCAGAACTGGATCTGAATTCTGATTTAGTGCGCCCTGCGCGCGTCCGGCGCCACCGGGCGATCTTGCCATGGTCCGGACTAACGCCGCATCTCGGCTGGCCAAACCGTGTGATA
>DATEHC010000072.1:0-27129 GCA_035279785.1 Candidatus Dormiibacterota bacterium | reverse complement strand
CTCGAGCAGCGGCTCGTTGGCGGCGAGCACCTCGCGCAACACGTCCACACCGAACACCGGCTCGCCGACCAGCAGCTCGAACGCCATGTCCTGGTCCTGCCTCACCAGCGGAAGGCATTGCGAGCGTTCGAGGATCAGGTTTGCGGTCATGAATCGCGGCGCCACGGGCCGCCGCGTGTGGTCGTCGACGGGCTTCGACCGGTGGCGCATCGCGTGCAACAGGCCGAGGATGTTCACGGCCACGTAAGCCAGGTGGCGGTGGCCGTCGTCGACGATCAGGTTGAGGTCGACGTCGTCCGAGGCGCGGAACCCGCCGCTCGCGAGCGAACCGGCGATGGACACGCTCGCGACAAATGGTGCGAACGCCACGAGCGTGCGCACGAAGTCTCGCGTCATCGCGACGTACGCGGCCGCATCGCTTTCGTGCGAATCGGCGCGCTCGCGGATCGGAGCTACGCGGTCGATCGCGTCGCGGTCGACGACCAGCCCTTCGACGATAGCGAGGTCGCTGGTGGCGGCGACGCCCCATCGCGCCTCGGACTCTGAGATCGCGCCGCCCAGGCAGACCTGGGCCAGTCGCTCCGGAGTCACCGCATAGCCACGCCGCCGAAGCAGGGCGACCGTTCGGCGGAGTCGATCCGAGTGCGCGGCGGAGAGCGCGCCGAGTTGACCGACGGCCATCGGCTGGGATACGGCCAAGGGTTACGTGCCATCATCGACGCAAACGAAGATCAGCACAAGCGGAGGATGCCCATGACCGCCGACGGACACTTCCAGGTTCCGCAGCCCACCAACGAGCCGGTCCGCTCCTACGCCCCGAGCGACCCGCACCGCAAGACTCTCAAGTCGCGGCTGGCCGAGTTGACCGACGCCCGCACCGAGGTCCCGATGCAGATCGGCGGCGAGCGTCGTTGGGGTGCTTCGCGCGGCACGATCAAGTCGCCGCACCGGCACGAGCTGGCGATCGCCGAGTACGCGGTCGGCGGCACCAAGGACATCGACGACGCCATCCACGCGGCCCTGGCCGCGCGCAAGATGTGGGCCGCCACCTCGTACCACGAGCGCGCCGCCGTGCTGTTGCGCGCCGCCTCGCTGCTCGCCGGCCCGTGGCGCGACACGATCAACGCGGCGACGATGCTCGGCCAGTCGAAGACGGTGCACCAGGCCGAGATCGACGCGGCCTGCGAGTCGGTCGACTTCTGGCGCTTCAACGCCTACTTCGGCGACCAGCTCCTGCGCAACCAGCCCTACAACGACGCAACGGCGTGGAACCGGCTTGAGTACCGGCCACTCGAAGGCTTCGTCTTCGCGGTGAGCCCGTTCAATTTCACGTCGATCGCGGCCAACCTTCCGACCGCTCCGGTGCTGATGGGCAACACCGTCGTCTTCAAGCCGGCTACGCAGACGCTGCTGGTCACCCATTTCCTGATGGAGCTGTGGCGCGAGGCCGGCCTCCCCGACGGCGTGATCAACCTCGTCAGCGGAAGCGCGTCCGAGATCTCGAACAAGGTCCTCAACCACCCCGACCTCGCCGGCATCCACTTCACCGGATCGACCGAGGTCTTCCAGGGGATGTGGCGCGAGGTAGGGCAGAACATCGACCGCTACAGGACATACCCGCGGCTCGTCGGGGAGACCGGTGGCAAGGACTTCGTCCTCGCGCATGATTCCGCGGACACAGACGCGCTGCGGACCGCGCTGGTGCGGGGCGCGTTCGAGTACCAGGGTCAAAAGTGCTCGGCCGCTTCGCGGGCCTACATCCCGCAGTCGATGTGGAACGCGATCAAGGCCGACCTGGTCGACCTCGTCGATGGGATCCCGCAGGGCGATGTGGCCGACTTCCGCAACTTCATGGGCGCGGTCATCGACGAACGGGCGTATCGCAACCACATGACCGCGATCGAGTTTGCGAAGAAGGAGTCGTCGGCCAAGGTCATCGCGGGCGGTAAGGGCGACGACAGCGTGGGTTGGTTCATCCGGCCGACCGTCATCGAGACCACGGATCCGAACTTCAAGCTCCTCAAGGAGGAGCTGTTCGGGCCGATCCTCACCGTCTATCCGTACGCCGACGGCAAATACGAAGAGACGCTCGACCTCTGCGACCGCACGAGTCCGTATGGGTTGACGGGCGCAATCTTTGCCCGCGACCGGCAGGCGATTCGCAGGGCTTCGGAGAAGCTCGTCAACGCGGCCGGCAACTTCTACATCAACGACAAGCCGACCGGCGCGGTCGTCGGCCTACAGCCGTTCGGCGGCGCGCGTGCGTCGGGCACCAACGACAAGGCGGGCTCGTTCCTCAACCTGATCCGCTGGGTCAGCCCCCGGATCATCAAGGAGACGTACGCGCCACCGACGGTGCACACGTACCCGTTCATGGAAGACGACCACGAGCGGGGCGCGCTCTAGCCAACCTTCGGTCAGGTATGAGGTCGATGGGGCGGTGGTCACCGTCACCATCGATCGGCCCGAGGTCCGCAACGCCGTCGACCCTGCGACGGCCGACCTGCTGCGCGCTGCGTTTGAGCGATTCGAGTCGGACGATTCCCTGTCGGTGGCGGTGCTGACGGGGGCGAACGGCACGTTCTGCGCGGGCTTCGACCTCAAGGCGCTGGCGGGCGGCGAGTCATACCGCGTGAACCTCGCGGGCGACGGCCCGATGGGGCCGACGCGTATGCAGCTCGCGAAGCCGGTGATCGCCGCGATCGAGGGCTACGCGGTGGGCGGCGGCATGGAGCTGGCGCTGTGGTGTGATCTCCGCGTGTGCGCTCGCGACGCGACGCTCGGCATGTTCAACAGGCGGTTCGGCGTCCCGACGATCGACGTGGGCACCGTGCGCCTGCCGCGCATGATCGGCCAGGGGCGCGCCCTCGACCTGCTTCTCACGGGTCGGGCGGTGTCGGCGAGCGAGGCCTTGCAGATCGGTCTCGTCGCAAGGATCGTGGAGGCCGGCCACGCGCTGCGGGAAGCACAAGCGCTGGCAGCTGACCTCGCGAAGTTTCCTCAGGCCGCGATGAGGGCGGACCGGCGCAGCGTGCTGCAGCAGTGGGCGCTGTCCATCGACGAGGCGGCCGACGCCGAATATCGCGGCGGCGACCAGGTCATTGCTTCGGGTGAAGCTCGAGAGGGCGCGCGTCGATTTGCGGAAGGGTCAGGGCGGCACGGGAAATGAGGGCAAGCGCGACCAGCTCGATGACAAGGACTGGCAACGGGCCCAAGAGCGGCTCGCCCTCGATGCCGATGGCGCCGACCAGGAAGTAGACCCAGACCAGAACCGGCACGCCGGCCCGGAGTGCGAGCCACGCCGCGAGCCCGAGCATGGCGAGGTCGTCCAGGTGCGCGTAAGGCGTCGCGAGCATTCCGCCGGCGAGCGCGCACGCATAGATCCACTCCACTCCGCGATGCCGGAGCCGGTAGATGACCAGCATCGTCCAGGCTGCGACGAACACCTGCACGGGCCTCGCCGCGTCGCCGAGAACGTAGGCGAGGGTCAAAGCGCGATTCACGGGCACGGTGGAGGCGAAATGCAGGCGGTCGAGGTAGGCGCTGACGCCCGACGGTCCAAGGGCGACGGCCGAAACAGACGCGAGCAACCCCAGCGCAATCACGCTGCCGGCAAAGGCGCGATATCGCCGCGCCGCGAGCAGGCCGAGGGGAACGAGAAATGCCAGCTGGGGCTTCAGAGCGAGCGCGCCCAGAGCGACGCCGGCCCACCACGGATGGTTCCGCCTCAAGAGCGCGTATGAGACCGCCACGCTCGCCGCGACGATCATGGCCGGCTGGCCGAGCTGGAGGCCGTAGATGACTGGGAACCACCCGACGGCTGCCGCCAGGTAGATCACGCGCGCGCGACCGGCGTCGGGCGCCGCGCACCACCATGTGACGACCAGGGCGAGAAGGAGCAACAGGCTCCAGGTCCAGTAAGCGGCTGGATAAGGAAGTGCGGTGAACGGCACCGCGAGCCATGCGAGGGGCGGTGGGCTGATGTATCGGGCCAGCTCGGCGATCGTGATGCCGGAGCCCATCGCGGTGAGCTCGGCCTGCTGCCGCGCGAGGTCGTACAGCGAGGGCCAGCCGTCGCTCAGCCCGACGCGGGCCGCAGCGAAGTAAAAGGTGAAGTCGTTATGGAAGTGGTCGTATTCGAAGACGCTGATCCACTGGTACACGTCAAAGGCCGCGTACAGCGCGGCGGCCATCGCCGCCGCGGCGATGCCGAGGTTGCGCCACCGCGCGGACTGTTCCGTCACGCGCGGAGGTTAGCCTTTGTGCCCATGGTTTCCGCCGTTTTCGACCCCCGGACGATCGAGCTCCGGGACGGCACCAGGCTTCGGATCCGGCCGATCGTGGCCGAGGACGAACCGCTGCTCCACGAGGCAGTGGCGTCGATGTCGGAACGCACCGTCTACTTCCGCTTCTTCTCGCCCATCAAGCGCATGTCGGACGCGATGGCCCACCGCCTCGCGGTGGTCGACTACCACGACCGCTTCGCGATCGTCGCGACGAGCACGCGGCCGAGCGGAAAGCAGTCAGTCGGCGCGGGCAGCGCGTCCTTGACGGGCTTGCCCCGCGATCGAATCGTCGCGGTGGCCCGCTACGACCGCGCGCGCGATACCGACGTGGCGGAGGTCGCGTTGGCGGTGATCGACGAGTTTCAGCGACGGGGACTGGGTAGCGTGCTGCTCGCCGAGCTGGCGCGTGTCGCACGCGCCCAGGGAATCCTCAGCTTCCAGCTGATCGTGCTTCCCGAGAACCGCGAGATGCTCGGCCTGCTGCGGAAGATGGGATGGATACACCAGGCGAAGCTCGCCGGCGGCGTGTACGAGATCTCCTTCGAGCTGCCGGAGCTCGCGTGATGGACACGCAGCTCCTGGCGTTCGCCGGCGTGTCGTTGCTGCTCGCGGTGACGCCAGGCCCGGACATGGCGGTCGTGACCAAGAATGCGCTTGCGCACGGGCGGCGCGGCGTGATCCTCACGACCAGTGGCATCGCGCTCGCGCTCGTGATCTGGGTGACCGCAACGGCGGTCGGCCTGTCGGCGTTGCTGCGCACGTCGGGTGAGGTGTTGTTTCTCCTCAAGATCGCGGGCGCGGCGTACCTCGCGTACCTGGGAGTGCGCACGCTCCTCGAATCCCGCGCTCGACCCCAGGACTTGCTCGCGGCGACGCCCCCCGCGGCCGCGGCGCATGCGGTGTTCCGGCAGGGTTTCCTGTCCGCCATCAGCAACCCGAAGCTCGGGGTCTTCTTCGTAACCTTCCTACCGCAGTTCGTGCTGCCCGGTCAGGCGGTGTTGCCCCGACTGCTCGAGCTCGGGGTCACGTTTGCGGTGATCGGCTGGCTCTGGATGAACGTCTACGGCCTGTTCGTGACTCGCCTGCGCCAGGTGATCACGGCGCCGCGCGTGCGGCAGTGGATGCAGCGCGTGACCGGTGTCGTGCTGCTTGGATTCGGCGCGCGCCTGGCGCTCGAACGCGTTTAACTCCCCCAGACGATCTCAGTGCAGAGGTAGTCGATCTCCTGGGCCTCCGGCATGCCGTTCGGGAAGTTCTTTACGTCGGACGGATTCAGCGCGAAGGCGGCGATGGTCACGTTGTGCCGGCTCGCGACGATCACGGCGAACCGCACCTTGGTCGCGATCTGGGACGAGCCCACAAAGCTCGCGGAGTAGATCTCTCCCACGCCGTCCTGGTCGCCGATATGCGCGCCTTTCAGCTCCGACACGGGAGCCACGTCCTGGAATTGCGATGAGGGGAGCGCCGCCACGATGGCCTGCAGGGCCTGGTCGGTGTTGCTTCCGCTCGAGCCGGTGACGGACACGTAGCCCTCCTTCGTTCCGAGCAAGACGCTCTTCGCGTCCTCCGAGCGCACGGTCCAAGCCGACGAGTAGTTGACCTGGAACTTGTACGCCGAGCTCGACCACGAAGCCTCCTCGGCGAGCGGCGTGACGAACTTGGGCGAGCAGTTCGACGTGCACGTGGAGTGGGTGCCGTTCACGAGCTGCGCGGCGGCGATGCCGCCGGCGATCACCGCGGCGACGATGAGGATGACGATCAGACCGCCCGCGACCAGCGCGGGCGCGAGACGGTATTGGCCCGGCGATGCGGATCGCGGCGGAGGCGCTGCGGGATAGCGATACGCCGGCTGCGCGACGACGGCCTGCATCGGCGCCGGCGTGCCGCACCGGCCGCAGTACGCCGCGCCGGGGGCGAGCGGGGCACCGCATCGAGCGCAGAAGCGGGTCGCCTGCTGGTATGCCATCAGGTCGTACCCGCGACTCGCGCCTTGCCCTTCGGCGCCGCCGAACGAGCAGCGCCGCAGTTCGGACAAAAGGCCATCGTGGGGACGATGCGGTGGCATTCCGGGCACATCGAGTCGGGTCCGATCTCGTGCTCGGCGCCTTCGACCAGGAGTGCGTCGTGGATCACGAGACGCAGATACAACAGCAGCAGGAGCGTCGCCACCAGCAAGACCGCGACGTCGAGCGCCAGGTCTCGCTCGACCCAGGCGTTGACACCCAGCAGCAGCTGCGTCCCGAAAGCCACCGCCAGCGCAGCTCCAAGGCTGGTGTACCAGGGGCGCCTCGCGACTCGGCGGTCCCACCGCCGCAGCCAGATCGATGCGGCTGCGACGCCGGTGGTGCAGGCGTTGATCAGCATCATCAAGAGACCCGCCTGCGTCAGCCGAATCGCCCAGCCGATGGTCGAACCCGCGGCGCCAATCGCAAACAACGGCCACAGAAACGTCAGTGAGCTCGTCAGCGTGAAACCAAGCGCGGACGCCGCGCCGAATGCCATGCCGTCGAGAGGCTCGCGGAACTGCCTGCGAAACGCGTACAGGAACAATGGCCCCGCGAGCATCAGGGCCTGACCGACGATCGGGATTACGACCGCCTCGATGACGAACGCCGAGCCGAGGTCGGCGGTAATGAGACGCGCGGCGAGCGCTCCGCCGAAGATCGAGGCGGACGCGAACCCGAGGATCGCGCCGGCGACCATCGTGGCGCCGATCACAAGCCACGGCTCGGACGCATACACCTCGACCTCGTAGAGGTAGATGAGGTAGAGCGCGGGCAGGGCTACCACCGCCGCAGCGGTCGCGGACGCAAAAAGATGAAGCGCCGCAAGAATCAACACCAGCGCAGCGGCGCCGATCAGCGCTAGCCGGAAAGGACCACCGCGCCGATGGGGCAGGTGCGGAAAAAGAGTCGTGACGATCGAGATGTGGGCGACGTGCTCGGTCGGTGTCGCCGCGAATGCGTGGGTGCGTCGCCTGCTGTCCGAGACAAGATGCGCGCCGCAGTGACCGCAGAAATCGCCCGTGGGCACCAGCGACCCGCAGTGCGGGCACGTGACGAGGGGTGGTCCGTCTGGTCCGACTGGTCCGACTGGTCCGACTGGTCCGTCTGTGGCGGGGTCGCTCAAGATCCCCCACCCTTGATGTAGCGAATCCACGCCGCGTCGAGCGCGGCCGCGTCCATGCTTCCCCAGCCCGTCGCGAAGTCCCATCCGCTGCCGGCGTCGTAGAACAGGTTGTTGCCGCCGGTGACGTCGTGGAACGGCCGCGGGCTCAGCTTTGTCGAGTTCTCGCCCATCCAGTAGATCGCGGGGTTGGCGAATCCGACCTCGCGCATGCCCTTCTTCTTCAGGTCCTGGTCGATGAGTGCGACGGTCCCCGCCCATAGGGGCGTCGCCGCGGAGGTGCCGCCGGCCTGGTCGTCGTGGCCCTGGAAGACGATGTGGAATCCCGTCGATGGATCGGCGTCGCCTGCGACGTCGGGGACCTCGCGCTCACCATGCGCGCCGGGCTGCGCCTCGTTGCGCTGGTAATCGGGCGTGGCGTAGAACTGGCTCGCTCCTCCACCCCCGCCACTCTGGTCGATGGGGCTCCCCCACGCGAGCTCCTGGTAGTAAGCGCCCTGCGACGACTGGAACACGGTGGTGCCGCCGACGGCGGTCACGCTCGGCAGCGTCGAGGGAAAGCTTGCCGCGGGGTCCTGATCGAAACCGCACGTGTATGCGCCCGAGTCGCCGCTGGCCACCAGGTGCGTCATACCGAGCGAGGTCGCGCGGTCCTGGATCGACGCGTATGTGTTCCTCGCGCCGGCCGGCGTGTCGGTCTCGCAGGAGCCGAGGCTCTCCGAGATGATCGAGCCCAGGTGGTCGGTGACCATCTGGTCGAAGGCGCGATCGCTGTGCCCGAAGTCGGCGGCCGAGAAGTAGACGACGATCTTTGCTGCCGGCGCGACCTCATGGATGATCTCGAGGTCGAGCACCGTCTCGCCCGCGGCTTTCTCGGGAGCTCCCCAGGCCGGATCGCGCTTCAGCGTGAGGATCTGGTCGAAGGCGGGCAGCCCGAACTTCGACGCGAACTTGTCGACGTCGCCCAGGTTGGGCATGTCGTCGATCTCGGGCACCAGGATCGTCTCGCCAGAGCCATCGAGGCCCGCGTCGCGAAGCGGCTTGAGGTCGTAGAAGTTGACCACGTCGACAGGCGTGAGCCCGCCCGCGCGCACGGCGTAGCGCTGCATGCGCGGATAGCTGTCGAGCCCGCTTACGTCATTGGTCACGGCCGCCAGGGCGGCGGGCATTCGTGGTGTGCCGCGCGACGCGTAGAAAAATCTGCCTTCCGGCATGCGGTAGCTGTCGATCTCGATCCCGAGCAGCGCCGCGGCGGCCGGGGCAGGGCCGTCGGCCAGGATGAGGCTCGACGGAGCGCGCCACGACGAGCGGAGCCCGGCGTCGTCAAGGGCCTTGACCGCGCCCTCGATGACCGCAGCATCGGGCGTTGGCGTGCGAAGAGCGAAGTTGAGCGAGACGGTGGTCGACTGCGTTGCCGGGCCTAGGTCCGCGGAACGCTCGATCGCCCTCGCGAGCGGTGGCGGCGGCTTGGGGATGGCGTTGAATTTCGCGGAGGCCTGCATCGGCGCCGGTTGCGGACTGCCGCACGCCAAGGCCAGTACCGCCGAGATCACGAGGGCCGCCGCGATTTTCACGGGCAGGTAGCTTCCCAGACCTCGGCCTCGTAAACCACCTCAAAACCCAGCCTTCGGTAGACGTCGTAGGCGCGCATCGGGTTGAGACCGTCGACGTAAAGCGATGTGTGCCGGGCGCCGGCGTCGCGCAGGCGGCGCATCTCCTCGGCGACGAGCCAGCCCGCGAGGCCGCGCCGCCGGTGCTCGGGGACGGTGCCCACGGAGCTGATGAGCCCGACCGGCTGCGGTCGCCCGTCTCCGACGAACTCCTCGATCTCGCCGAGCGTGATGCCCGCAGGCTCGCGACGATCCGCGGTCACCGCCAGCAAACACAGCGCCGGCGTCTTGCCGCCGACGATCTCCACTTCGCCGCGGGCCGCGAATCGCCAGTGGTCCGCGAACGAGCGGTTGAACATGTCGGCCCACGTCCCCGGCGTCACGTCGCCCGCCTCGACCAGGACGTAACCGTCCGCCGGCGTCACCATAGGCAGCTCGCCGGCAAGAGTTCGATCCATTCGCCACCAGGGCCGGACGGGCCGCAGCCCGAAGGTCTCGAGGCCGTCGCCGCGGCCCTTGCCGACCATCGTGTGGATGACCGCCGCGTTGGAGGCCCGCGCGAAAAGCACGCCCCATTCGACAGCGTCTGAGTAGGAGCGGCCGCGACCGGCGGCGTAGACGTCGGCGAGGAGCCCGTCCGGCGAAGGGCGCGCCACGACCAACACGGCGCCATCGACGTGGCCGTTCACCTCGATCACGCGCGACTTTCCGGCCCAGTCGAAACGCGCCAACCTCGCCCGCGACCGCGCTTCGCTCGGCGCCGAGTCCTGCCGGCCGACCTCGACCTCGTGGCGGAACAGCTCGGCGATGGCGCCGATGTCCTCCGGCGTCCCCGGCCTCACGCGGTCACCCGCGTCACCACTTCGTGCACCTCTGGGACCTCGTGAAGGATCCGCTCCTCGAGGTTGCTCTCGATGTCGTGCGCGTGGTCGAGGGTCATCTCGCCCGCCAGCTCGGCCACGACGTGCGCGTGGATGCGGTCGTGGCGGTCGCTCAGCTCGACGTCGACGATCCGTTTCACCTCCGGGTGCGATTCCGCAACCTCGCGAATGCGCTGCGCGAGCTGCGTGCGCCTCGCCGTCACGTCCTCGCCCGGCACCACCTGCGGCTCGATGGGCTCGAGGTGGATGTCGATGCGACCCACGTCCGGAAGCTCCGCTTTGATCGAACGCTCGAGGTCGCGGCTCGTCTTCGTCGCTGCCGCGAGCTTCTGGTCGGCGGGAAGCTTCGCGTGCATCGTGACGTGAAGCGATCCATCCGCCTCGCGCTCCAGCGTCACGTTGTGCAGGTCCCGAACCCCGCCATTGCGCGCGGCGGCTGCGTGGATCCGCTCGACCAGGTCCGTGTCGCGCTGCTGACCCTGGACCGAGACGGCGAGGTCGAGCTCGGGCAACACCGAGCGCGCGCTTTTCTTCACGTCGTCGACCAGGGCGCTCGCCGCCTCGACGGAGAGCATGCGGCCGGTGGCGATGCTCGCATCGCCGATGAGATTCGGACCCGAGCGCCGCACCCGCACTGAGCGCACCTCGCGCACGCCGTCGACGTTGCGGATCGCGTTTCGCAGCTGCGACTCGGCGCCCGCCGGCGCGCGATCGATCAGGATGTCCCCGGAGCGCCAGGCGATCAGGCCCGCCGCGCGGGCGACGATGCCCGCCACCAGGAGCGCGGCCACCGAGTCCGCCCAGCTGATGCCGAGCCGGACACCGAGCAGCCCGGCCAGCACACCGAGCGTCGCCAGCACGTCCGAGAGTCGGTTGGTCGCGTCGGCGAGCAGGGCCTCGCTTGAAGCCTGGCGTCCTACTCGACGCAGGACGGCCGCGCGCCCGGCCTCGATGACGAGCGTCGCAAGCAGAAGCGCGAACGCGTAGCCGGCCGGGTTGACGGCCACGCCACCCGTGAGCATTCGACGGACGGCCTCGAAAGCGATGAGGACCGCGGTGACTAGCAGCACGATGCCCTCGGCGAAGGCCGCGAGATTCTCCGCTCGGCCGTGACCGTAGGGGTGCTCGGTGTCCGCCGGCTTTCGCGCCGTGCGTACCGCGACGAGGGTGAAGGCGCTCGCCGCCAGGTCGAGAAACGAGTGAGCGGCCTCGCTGAGGATGCCCAGGCTCCCGGTCAGCACGCCGACCACGAGCTTGGCCACGACCAGGGCGATTCCGACCCCGACCGACGCCAGCGCGACAAGCTCGGGACGGCGACCGAACCGCATCACGGAGCCCACTTTAAAGGCACGTTTAGCGGCCACCGGGAGCGTGGTAAGCACCCTGAGAAATTTCCTTACAGGAGGTGCGTGGCAAGTTGAGCATCACGTGGTGGAGCCCAAGCGCAGACGTGCGGAGCGCCGCGAGGGCAATGGACCGTCTGATCGAGCAGTTCTTCGGAGAGCAGGCGCCCGACAGCAACGCTTCCTCGACGCCGCCGACCTACTACCTGCCGGTCGACATCTTCGAGAGCGACGAGGCGTACACGCTCGTCGCCTCGGTGCCGGGGTTCGCCGAGAGCCAGGTCGAGGTCACATTCGAGGACGGCATCCTGTCGATCAAGGCCAGGGCCGAGGCGCACCGGACTCCCGGTCGCTGGCTGCGGCAGGAGCGGCCGTACGGCTCGTTCGTTCGCCGGCTCGAGGTTCCACAGCAGGTCGAGACCGGCAAGATCAGCGCCCATGTCGCCGATGGCGAGCTGACGATCACGATCCCCAAGACCGCCAAGCCCAAGCCGGTGAAGATCGAGATCGGCACCGGGAGCAAGCCCGTCCAGAAGCAGGTCACGTCCAGGACCTGACGACCGGCGACCGAAGGGCGCGCCCCACTGGGCGCGCCCCTCGATTGCTAACGCAGCCTCGACGCAGTCGCGAAAAGCTGGTCCTCGGTGCCGAGCGCGATGACGAGGTCGCCCTCCTCGAGCCGCCCGGTCGCCGGCGGGTTGACGTTCACGCTTCCGTCGGGCTTACGCACCGCCAGCACCTTGGCGGCGTCCGCCGCCACCAGGCCGGCCTCCTCGAGCGTCTTTCCGACCGCCTTCGTCCCGGCTGTCACGACCATCTCCTCGACGCCGATGCCCGCCTCGCCGTGATGAAGGGTGTCGAGGAGCTCGACCATCGCCGGCCGGATCGCGAGCTCGGCCATGCGGTGTCCCGCCATCACGTAGGGCGAGATCGTTCGTGTCGCGCCCGCGAGCTCGAGCCGGCGAATCGAGTCGGGCCGCCCGGCGCGGGCGACGATGTAGAGGTTCGGGTTGAAGGCGCGCGCGGCCAGGACGATGTAGACCGCGCGTTCATCGGAATCGACTGCCGACACCAGCCCACGCGCGCGCTCGATGCCGGCCAGCTTGAGGATCTCCTCCTTGGACGCGTCGCCTTCGATGTGCAGGCGCCCTTCCTTGCGGATGCGCTCGAGCGCCTCGTCCGTCTGGTCGATGACGACGTACGGGACTTTGTGCTCCTCGAACTCGGCGACGACCTGGGTGCCGATGCGCCCGTAGCCGCAGATGATGAAATGGTCGCGTAGGGCGTCGAGATCTCTTTGCAACTGTCTTTCTCTCCGGTACTTGCCGATTGCATTGTCGGACAGCGTCTCGGCGAACACGCCGAACCCGTAGAGCAGGGTGCCCACACCGACCACGATCAAGCTGGAGGTGAAGATCTTCCCCGCCACGCCCTGTGGGTGTATCTCCGTGTATCCGACCGTGCTGATCGTGATGATGACCATGTAGAAGGAATCGAGAAAGGTCCAGCCGTCGATCAGCATGTAACCCGCGACGCCGACGGTGACGATGATCGCGAGGAGGGTCGCGGCGAGACGAAAACGGAGGATCGGGTTCTCCGCGCGCCTCACACCGTTTCCGCCAGTCAGCCGCCTCCGCCGGGACCTTCGAGACCTGGCTTCGTCATCTTGCCGAGGTCGAGCACCTTGTTCAGCTCTTTCTCGCTGACGCCCTTGGCGCGTGCGAGAGAACGGATCGATTTGCCCGTGCGGATCGATTCCTTGGCAAGCTTCGCGGCCTCGTCGTAGCCGATCACAGGGTTGAGCGCGGTCGCCAGCATCGGGCTGCGCTCGACGAGCTCAGGTCCGCGGTCGGTGGCCTGCAGCCCCTCGACGCAGCGCTCAGAGAAGTTGGCGCAGGCGGCGGCCAGCAGCGTTATGGACTCGAGGATCGCGTCAGCGGCGACCGGCATCATCACGTTCAGCTCGAAGATGCTGCCCGCCTGGCCGCTGACGAGGAGCGTGGCGTCGTTGCCGTAGACGCGAGCGATGACCATCAGGAGCGACTCGATGATCACGGGGTTCACCTTGCCCGGCATGATGCTGGACCCAGGCTGGGTTTCCGGAAGTCGAAGCTCGCCGAGACCGGCAATCGGCCCTGTGCCCATGAGCCTGATGTCTGAGCCGATCTTCCAGAGGCTCGTGCCTATGGTCCGGAGCGCGCCGTGCGATGCGACCAGCGTGTCGAGCGTCGCCTGCGCGTGGAAGTGGTTGGACGTCTCGCGGACCGGCAGACGTGTCGCTTTGGCCAGCCTCGACGCGACGGCCCGCGCGTACTGGGGGTGCGAGTTGAGCCCGGTGCCGACCGCGGTGCCGCCGAGTGGGATTCGCGTCAGCTCGTCGATCGCGCCCTTCGCCCTGCGGATCGATTCCTCGACCTGGCCCGCGTAGCCCTTGAACTCCTGGCCGAGCCGGATCGGCGTCGCGTCCTGGAGGTGCGTCCGGCCGGTCTTGATCACCGGCCAGAATTCCTTGCTCTTGGCCTCGAGCGCGCGCTGCAGGCGCTCGAGCGCCGGGATCAGCTCTTCGTTGATGGCGATCGCGGAGGCCAGCTGAATGGACGTGGGGATGACGTCGTTCGAGGATTGGCCCAGGTTCACGTGGTCGTTGGGGTGAATGAGCTTGGAGCCGCGCTCGCCGCCGAGGATCTCCGTGGCACGGTTGGCGATGACCTCGTTGGCGTTGGTGTTGCTCGAGGTCGCGGAGCCCGTCTGGTAGATGTCGATCGGAAACTGGTCGTCGAGCTTCCCGTCGATGATCTCCTGGGCCGCCGCGGTGATGGCCCGCGCGCGCCGTCGCGAGAGCAATCCCAGCTCGCGATTGGTCTGAGCCGCGGCCCTCTTGACGATCCCGATCGCACGGATCAGTCGGTGCGGCAGCGGCCGGCCCGAGATGGGGAAGTTGAGGACGGCGCGCTGGGTGGATGCGCCGTAGTAGGCATCAGCCGGAACCTCCATCTCGCCCATGGAGTCCTTCTCGATCCGCGTTCGCTTCGCCACTACTGTCGTGATTCTAAAGTTCGTTCAGATGCGTCTGGCCGCGCTCGACATCGGCTCCAACACCGTGCACATCCTCGTAGCGGACGTCGTGCGCGGAAAGCTAGTGGACGTCGCGCACTACGTCGAGATGCCCGAGCTCGGCGCGCAGGTCGCCAAGCGCGGGGCGATCGGGAGCCGCGCTCGCGTCGCGATGCGCGCGCTGCGCAAGATCGTCGGCGAGGCGAGGACTCACGGCTACGACCACCTCATCGCCTGCGCGACCGAGGCGGTGCGCGAGGCCAAGGACCGGGCAGCGTTCGTCAAGCAGGCAAGCGAGGTCGTCGGTGCGCCGGTCCGCATCATCTCCGGCAAGAAGGAGGCCCAGCTCTCCTTCATCGGCGCGGCCAGCCGCCACGCGATCCGCCGCGAGTGGGCGCTCGTGGACATGGGCGGCGGCTCGACCGAGATCGTCATCGCCGAGGGGCAGCGGATGCTCCGGTCGGCAAGCCTTCCCATCGGCTCGGGCGTCCTGGCCTCGACCTACCTGGCCGATCCGCCCAAGCCCGAGGAGCGTGCCCGGCTGAGGCGGGCCGCGCTGCGCGAGCTCGCCAACGCGCCGGACGGAGACGTCGAGCGCCTGGTCGCCACAGGGGGAACCGCGTCCAACCTGCCCGCGGTGCTCGCCCGGCGCAACCCACCGGCGGTCCTGACGACCCAGGACCTCCTGACCTGCGAGGCGCGGCTCGACGGCCGCCGCGCCACCCTCCTTGTCGCCCGCTTCGGGATTCCCGCAAGCCGGATCAGGGCACTCCGGGCGGGGGTCGAGGCGCTCCTGCTCCTGCTCGACTGGTACGGCCTGGCGCTTCTGCACGTCAGCCACGAGGGGCTAAGGCACGGGATGCAGATCGCCTACCTGGAACGTGGAGAGGATTGGTGGAAGGACGGGTAGATTGAATCCATGGAGCACGTGAGCCGAACCGGCGGGAGACTGAGGCTGGCGCTGGGCCTGACGCTGGCGATCCTGCTGGTCGAGTTCGCCGGCGGCCTGCTGTCCCACTCGCTGGCGCTCCTATCCGACGCCGGACACGTCCTGACCGACGTCTTCGCACTTGGCCTGGCCTGGTTTGCGGTCGAGCAATCGCGCCGGCCCGCCGACCAGCGGCGCAGCTACGGCTACCAGCGGGTGGGGATCCTGGCCGCGCTCCTGAACTCGGTGACGCTGGTCGTCATCGTCATCGCCATCGCGGCCGAGGCCGTGCGGCGGTTCATCTCTCCCGAGCCGGTCCAGGGTGGCACCGTCATCGCCACGGCCCTGGCCGCGATAGCGATCAACACCTTCGTCATCCTCACCCTCCGGACCGGGGGCAGCAATCTGAACCTCCGCGCCGCGCTCCTGCACGTCACCGGCGACGTCGCCGCCTCGGCCGGAGTGGTGGTCGCGGGAATCGTCATCCTCCTCACCGGCTGGCTCTACATCGACCCAATCCTGTCGATCGCGATCGCTTCGTTGATCGCCTATGACGCTTGGGGCATAGTCCGCGAGACGGTCAACCTCCTGATGGAAGGCACACCCCCGGAGATCGACGTGGTGGCGGTGAGCAAGCAGATCACCCGGACGCCGAAGGTCGCGGGGGTCCACGACCTACACGTGTGGGCGCTTTCCTCGGAACAGCTGGCTCTCAGTTGCCACGTCGTGGTCGACGACATCTCGCTTGCCGACGCGGAGCATGTCGTCCGCGACCTCGAGCACCGGCTGTGCGACGCGTTCGCCATCGGGCACACGACGATCCAGGTCGAGAGCTGCCACCCGTGCGGCGAGATTCACCACGGCCCGGGCGAGCACAACCATCCACACGAGCACGCGGTGTTTACTTCGGGGAGACCAGCGCCTCCTCCTGCTGGAGGATCCTCCGCGCCACCGCGATAGCGGACGCGTACGTCGAGTCCATCCCCCGGTAGCTGAGCCCCCGCGCGCCGAGCGTGCGCGCCTGCGTGTACGGCGTGTCCGATGCGTAGTGAACGATGCCGAGGTCGAAGTGGGCCTGCGCCATGTTCACACTTTCGTTGACCGGGTAGCGGTCGGGCTGGCCGATCTCGTAGCCCGCGTCGAGGTAGGGCCCCGCCTCCATCTCGACCACGGTGTAGCGGCCCTGGTAGTAGAAGTCGAGGTAGTCGCGGTTCTGGAGAAACGTTCCGCGCACGGTCACCGCGCGCTGGTTGTCGAGTGCTGACCCGTACACGAGGTTCGGCTGCACGTCCGCGGCGGTGAAGCAGTTGTCGAGCCAGTACGTGTTGCCCGAGTGCTCGTTGTAGACCGCGTTCGGGATCATCACGTCGCCGACGTCGGCGTTGAGGGTCGCCGCCTTGCCGAGCACGTAGACTCCCGCGACCCACGAGGCCTGCTCGGCGACCTGCCGCAGGATGTGGTACGCGGCCTCGCCAAGGGGGTAGTCGACGTTGAGGATGCACGCGTTCGACTCGCGGAGCTTTGTCGCATCCACGGCGCCGACGCGCGGATCGATCACCGAAGCATCGAGCTTCGAGAGCATGAAGACCTGCGCTGCCGAGTCCACTCCGGTGCCGACCGCGGGGATATGGCGGACACCGTTCGCCGCCTCCAGCTCCGCGCGCCACTTGCGCAATCGCTCGCGCTCCGGGTGCCCGTCGAACACCTGGCGCGCGCCGTAATAGAGCCAGTTCTGTCGGGACGCGCGGCTGTGGCCCGCGTCGAGCTTGCGCCGCTCCTCGTCGAGGTCGCGGTCGTTGCGGCCGATCCAGTCGACGATCTCGTCCTCTATGCGCCGCGCGACGCCGGTCAGGACGTTGACCAGGCTGTGCGCGTTGGACGAGACGAAGTAGACCGGCGCGTCGCGTGCGCCGAGCTCCTCCATCGCGGTGGCGATGGGCAGCCACCAGCGGCTGGCGTTGCGCGCGAACCCAATATGGCTCCCGCCTATCAGGCGCAGCACGATGCGGCACTCCTCGCGCTTGATCGCCGCGAGGTTGGAGTCAAACGCGTCGCCCCACGCGTCGCGGAGCCGGCGCCAGTCGTCCTGGCTCGCGCCGGCCGCGTGCCTGGCGTCTTCGTCGCTCAACGGGACGTCCTGGAGCGAGCGGTGCAGCTTGTTCCACTCGATCTGGAAGGCCACGAGAGTGGGCACGAGGTCGTCGATGTCGGAGCTGGACGCGATGAGGACAGCGAGGGTGTTCTTACCGTCGTGGTACCAGCGGCGCCGGCGGGCTGGGGCTTTGACGGCCTCCCACTCCATGATGTCCGCGCCGATGACCGCGCGGAAACCCTGCGGGCTCTGGCCCATGACGACGTGCCGGGCGCGGTCGATCGCGGCGGGAAGGCGGCGCGCCGCGTATAGCAGCGCGCCCATGTCGGACTGCGGCTGCGCGGCCAGCGGATGAAGCACCGAGCCCATCCCGAGGTGGGCCTGCACGAGCGACTCGACTTTGATGTCGCCCGAGCTCTGGAGCATGGTCGTGTAGGTGCGCACGTAGAGCTCGACCGCGTGCTTGCCCGTCCAACCTACGTTGGGGCCTACGTTGGGGCCGACGTTGAGACCTACGTTGGGGCCGACGTTGGGGCCGACACCGGGGCCGGCGCCTGGCGGGGCTTCCATGGGCCAACTCTAAACCGCGGACTTACAAAACCATGAGGAAGCTGGGAAGCCATCTGGTGCGTAATGGATTGCATGACAACCCTCTCCAGAGCCCGCATCCTCCGCGTCGCCGGACTGTCCCTTGGGGCGGTCGCCATCGGCGTGGCCGCCATCGCGGTCACCGCCTCGGCCTCCGGCATGAACCTCAGCTTCAACCGCACCGCCGCGCCGCAGTCCGCTCCGAATGACTCCCTGAGCGCGGTCGACGCAAGCTCGGCCTCGGCCCAGTGCTCGACGTTCATGAAGCACTTCGCGGTCGAGATCGGCAAGAGCCAGGCCCAGATCAACTCTGCCTTCCAGAAGGCGATCGCCGACACCCTGGCCGACGAGGTCAAGTCCGGTCAGATCACGCAGGCGCAGGCCGACTCGATCAAGGCCAAGCTCGCCAACCAGACTCCCTGCAACCTTCCGGCGACCCGGCCGAAGGGCGGCGACAAGAACGTGCTCGGCGCTTACATGCAGCAGTACCTCGCGGCGGCGGCGTCGGCCCTCGGTATCAGCCAAACGCAGCTGACCACCGACCTGAAGTCGGGCCAGTCGCTGTCCCAGATCGCGGCTACGCAGAAGGTGACCGAAGCCGACTTCCGCACCAAGCTCATCGCGAGCCTGAGGCCCTCCCTCGACCAGGCGGTCACAAAGAAGACGATCACGTCGGCCCAGGAGCAGGCCATCATCGCCCGGCTGCAGACCGGAGCGCTGCCGCTGTGGAACCTGCCCGCGCGCAAGCCGAAGGCGACCACACCCGCGACCGCGAGCCCCAGCACAACCGCGGGATAACCCGCCACCGCCGGCACTCGCGGACAATTTCTCCTGGCGAAACCCGCGAGCGCCGGCACTCGCGGATGTGGGCCCGGGCTAGTTCAGCTCTTCGGGCGGCGGCGCCCCGCCGCCCAACCGCCGCATGAGCTCCTCGAGGAGCTCGCGCGTCTGCGGGTCCGACATCAGCCGTTCCTGCATCTGCTCGGCCGAACGCCGGATCTCCGGGTCGGCCATCAGCCGCTCGGACATCTCCTGGAAGCGAGTGGTCATGTCCTTCATCGCCGTCTCCTGCGCGACCTGGATGAGGATCGGCTGGCTGGCCGCGGCGGCCACGGCCTCAGCCTGAACGCGCACCATCTCGATCCCCTTGCACCCGAGGCACTCCCCCTTCAGGCCGCAGTGACAGAGCTGCGGGCGTAGCCGGTCGAGCGCCGCGTGAAGCTCGGAGAGGTCGATCGGCTGTGCCACGCCAGCAAATCTACGAGTCTTTGGACTTCCCCGCGTACATGCCGTCGATCTGCTCGCGATAGTGCTCGGCGACCACCTTCCGCTTGACGTCGAGCTTCAGCGACAGCTCGCCCGACTCCTCGGTGAAGTCGTGCGGCAGGAGCGTGAAGTACTTGACCGTCTCCCAGTGTCCGAGGCCGCCATTGACGCGGTCGACGAGCTGCTGGACTCGCTCGCGCATCGCGCGCTCGTCGATCCCCTGGCCCTTCGCCGCCTCCCAGTCCGGCACGATCAAAGCCGTCACGTACGGGCGGCCTTCGCCGACGATCACCGCGCGCGCGATGAGCGGGTCGCCCAGGAGTGCGTGCTCGATCTGCAGGGGGGCGATGTACTTGCCGCCGGCGGTCTTGAACAGCGACTTCTTGCGATCGGTGATCTTCAGGAAACCATCTGAGTCAATCTCGCCGATGTCGCCACTGCAGAACCAGCCGTCCTGAAGAACCTCGGCGGTTGCCTCCGGCTTGTCGTGATAGCCGCGCATCACGCTCGGCCCTTTGACCAGGATCTCGCCGTCGTTCGCGATCTTGAGCTCGACCCCGGGAAACGGCTTGCCGACCGTCAGGAACCTGTGCGCGTGGAGGGTGTTGGAGCAGACGCCCGACGACGTCTCGGTCAGGCCCCAGCCGTTGAGGATCGGGACGCCGATCGCCCAGAAGAACTCTTCGATCTCGCGTGCCAGCCCTGCGCCGCCGCTCACGAAGAACCGCAGGTTGCCCCCGGTGAGCAGCTTTCGAATCGACTTGAAGACGAGGCGGTCGGCGACATCGCGCTCCGCACGCAGCACGGGACCGGGGTTCCCTGACTGGGCGAAGCGCGCGCCCACCCGCAGCGCCCATTGGAAGATCGCGCGCCGCACTGGGCTCGACGCGTGCACGCGCGCCATGACCGCCGCATACATCTTTTCGTAGACGCGCGGGACGCTGTTCATGATCGTCGGCTTGATCTCGCGCAGCTCCTCGCCGAGGTGGTCAGGCCCACGCGAGATCCAGCCTGTCAGACCGATGACGACGCCGAGGAAGACGTCGTTGATGCGGCCATACACGTGCGAGTAGGGCAACCACGAGATCGAGTAGTCGCGGTCCGTTATCGGGTGCACGCTCGCCGCGGCCCGGCTGATGTCGACCAGGTTGCGGTGGAGCAGCTCGACACCCTTCGGAACGCCGGTGGTGCCCGAGGTGTAGACGATCGTGCACAGGTCGTCGGGTCCGATCCCGCGCAGCCGTGAGGCGATCTCCGCCGTGTTCGGCGTCGCAGCGACCCAGTCCTTGACCTCCCGGTCCATCGTCACGACGCGCCTTGTCGCGAGCTTGGAAGCGATCTGCGCGTCACTCGCGATGGCAAGCGTCGACTCGCTGTCGCCGACGATGGTCGCCGCCGCCTCGGCCGAGACGTTCGGATAGATCGGAACCGTGACCGCGCCGATCGTCTGAATCGCGAAGTCGCAGTAGATCCATTCGACGCGGTTCTCGGACATGATCACGACGCGGTCGCCCGCCTTCACGCCCGCGTCGATCAAGCCTGACGCGACGGACAGCATCCGCGCGTGCATCGCTTTCCAGCTCAGCACCTGCCACGGCCCGTCGCCGTCGCGAAAGTGCAGGATGTCCCGGTCGCCATACTTCGCCACCTGGCGGAAGAGGACGCCGACCGTCGTGCGGTCGGAGATCGATTCGGGGTCGATGACCGCGGTGACGGCGGTCGCCCTCTTTATCCCCACGGAGTCAGAACCTTCGGCGTGACTTCGCGGGGACCCCTTAGAACGGCCGTTACTTGACCGCCTTGATGGTCAGAGTCAGCGTCCCTGAGGGCACCGACACGGTCACCTTGTCGCCCTTCTTCTTGCCGACAAGGGCGCGGCCAACCGGCGAATCGACGGAGATGCGGCCGGCCGAAGGGTCGCTCTCCACAGCGCCAACCAGGTGGTAGGTCTCGGTCTCACCGTCGCCGTCGGTGACCTCGATGGTCGAGCCAGGTTCGGCCACGCTCGAGTGCGTGTCCCTGATGATCTGGGCGCGTCCGATCATCTCCTGCAGCTCGTAGATGCGGTTGTCGAGGAGTCCCACCTCCTCCTTCGCCTGCTCGTACTCGGGGTTGTCCTCGATGTCGCCAGGCTGGAACGCCTCCTTGAGGCGCTCGCCCGCCTCGGCGCGCCGGCGCGTCGCAACCTCGAGGTCGCGCTTCAGCTTTTCGAGCCCCTCGGGAGTCAGCAAAACAGGTTCGGTTAGATCCATTCCAGCCCTAAATCGAATAATAGTCCGGGCGATGGACCCCTCCGATCTCAGGGCCGAGCTCGCCGAACGGTTGGCGAATAGTACGCCAATCGATGCGGAAACGTTCAACGCCGCCTGCTTCATGCTGACCCGCGCCCTCGAGCAGCTCGAGTTCAGTGTGCCGGAGGCGGCGCCCCTCGTGCGGCGCCTGTTGAGGGTCGCTGGACGCGTCGTGATCGACACGGCGGTCGAGGGCGCGTCGCCCGAGACCTGGGAGAACACGCGCGAGATGGCCCTGGAGTGGATCGACGAAGCCCTGCGCGCGCTGGGCAGAGAGGTGCGCGAGCCCTAGAAGTAGAGCTCGTCCCCGTACGCGGTCTGAGTGAGATACAGCGTTCCGCCGCTGACGAGCGTCGCCAGTGCCGGAGTGACGGCGGGGAACTTGATCACGACGACCACCTCGAGAATGCGTCCCGTGCTGATGGGCCGACTACCCCATCCGCCGCAACTGCTGACGCTGCCAAGATCTGCGCCGGACGAGGCGTTGCAGGTTCGGATCGCAAAGCACGCGATCTGACCGCCGGTGAAGGACGACTTCGCGCAGCCGTTCGCGTCACCGCACGTCTGGGTGGCGGACGTGCAGGTTCCGGCGAGGGTGCCCGGACCGACGTTGCCCCAGGCGGCGACCGTGTCCGGGATGCCGGTGTTGGGTTCGTCACGCACCGCGCTGCCGATGTCCGACGTGTCCGAGACCATCCCCATGCGCACGCCGGCGCGGGCCGCGCCAACCGCGTCGATCGATTCCCAGAATGCCCGCCCGACGTCCACTGTCAGGAGGACGAACACCAGCAGCGGGGGCGCGAGCAGGCAGAACTCGACGAGGGCCTGGCCGCGGCTCTTTCGGCGCCTGCGGGTCTGCATCTCCATCACTGGACCAGGCTCACCGAGCCCTGGCTTTGCTGGCCGGGGCCGGGGCCACCGGTGCTCTGGAACGTGTAGGTGGCGTAGGCGTAGTCGCCGCACCGGTCGCCGTCGAGCAGGAAGACCGTGACCTGCAGGTAGTTGCCGGCCGGGTTGGGGAACGTGTAGATGAGCTTTCCGGTGTAGCTGCCGCTGTTGTTGCCGTTGAAGTTGCCGGTGATGCGCGGGTCGTTCTGGTGGCCCCAGACCCAGTTTCCCTTGGCCTCGATGGTGGCCCCGCTTCCGCTCGGGATCGTGTACAGGTAGTCGTAGTTGATGCCTGATTGGCTGATGACGGTGTACGAACCCGATGACGCGGCAGGTGGATAGATCGGATTGGCGTCACCAGGGTTGTTGGCCGGTGGCGGAAGCGGGCTGCCTGGACCCGGCGCCGGGCTCCAGATGCCTTGCGAGAAGAACTGCGGGTTCCCGTTGTTGACCTTCACGTAAACGTCGTACGCGTCCATCATGTATTCGTCGGTGTAGTTGACGGTCAGGACGGAGAACCCGGGCGCGCCCGCCTGCAGAGTCACCGCGCCAATGATCGACGTCTCGTCGCGACCGCTCGTCCCGATGCTCGGAACCGAGCCGCCGCCGTATCCCTGGGTGAAGTTCAGCGTTCCGCCGGAGCCGCCGAAGGTCGTGAGGCTGTACGCCAGGACCTGCCCCTGCACCGCCGCGAGCTCGTTGCCCAGCGTGTCGAAGCCCGCCATGCTGGGGTCGAACTCGACCCCGCCACCGGTGGCGTTCGGCGTCTGGTAGATGATGCCGCTGGTCGTGTTGGGCGGGATGCCGTTGCCGCCGCCCGCGCCGGCTTGCGCATCGATGTGGATCCAGCCGCTGTTCTCCATGTCGAACAGCAGGGGCGAACCGCTGACGTCACTCACCGCGCCGACGCCGGCGCCGGCGAGGGACAGAGCCTGGACTTCGTTTGTGCTGACGAATCCGAGTGAACCGGGCTCGAACCGGAAGACGACACCGCTGCCGCTGACGATCGTCGGCCCGCCGCCGCCGCCGCCGCTTCCCGCGACTCCGTTGGTGCACGAGCCGCCGGTCGGCCCCTGGTACGGCGCGAACGAGCCACGGCCGTTGCCGATCCAGACGCCGGCGGTCAGGTTCGGGCATGAGTTGGGCTGGCCGCCCGTGCAGAGGTCGAAATCGCCGGCCGCCGTCTCCTGGCTGTGGTCGATGCCGTTGGCCGTGTAGCCGGCGCCGGTCCTGTTGTTGACTGGGGCTTTGCTGGTGATGTCGTACAGCCCAGGTCCGAACTCGTACGAGCCGTGGTTGATCACGATGTAGTCGTAGATGCCGTTGCCTATCGTGTATGGGTCCTGCGCGTTCGCGCACGGCCCGTACACGGCCTGGCCGTTGAGGATGAGCGATCCGCAGTCGTGAAGGTTCGAGGCGTCGACCGTCGGATACCAGTACACCGGCGAGGAAAAGCCCGCCTGGTTGCCGTAGAGCCTGCTCAGCGATGCCTGTCCGCTGTTGGTGCACGGGGTCGAGACCGCGCCTGTGTTGCCGTTGCAGTAATCCTTCGCGCCGGCGGGGATGGCCCAGCCCGAAGCGCCGATCGCGCTGTTGGCCCCACACGTCGCGCCACCGTACGGGTCGCACACGGTGGTCCTGTCCTGGATCACCATGTCGCCGTTGGATTGCATCGCCGTGTAGTGGGTCGGAGTGTTCAGCACCGAACCGTCGTAACCGTAGATCTTCGGTGACGTACTCGGTCCCGCCCAGAAAGTGGGGCAGTTGTTGCCTGCACCGGTGCAGGAGAGCTGCGACCGCCCGACCGGCTTGGTCTCATCGAAGCACTGTTGCGCGGCCGGGACGCATCCCGTCTGCGGTTGGTAAAGGCTGACCGCGATCGGAGGCGGGGCGTCGAATGCAGAGCTCGGCAGGACAGCCTGCGAAGTCGCCGCGACCGTCACGTAGGCACGAGAGATGCCGAGCACTGCAGTGAACAGCTGCCCGATCTGCGCGGTGATCACGACCTGGACGCATGAGTCGGCACCCTTACCCGTGCACACGGTCGGAACCGGCGCCCCAGGGATGTTCTCCGCCGGCGAGTTCAGCGTCACCTTGTTGGTGAAGCCGGAGGTCGCGCCGCATGCAAGACCGGTGACGTCGAACCAGGTCGTGGTGAACGTTCCCGGCCCTGGCTGATCGCAGGTCGTGTTGTAGATCGTGTTGAATCCGTTGTTCGCCGCATAGTCGTGCGCGGCCTTGACAGCGTTCGAGCCGGTGGCCAGTGGGCTGCTCAGGCTCAACTGCTGGGCCATCTGCTTCGATGCGGCAAGCGCTGCGAAGTCGGCGGCGTTCTGGGCCTGGCGCTTGATGAGGTAGTCGCGGCTCGAGTCGATGGCAAGGCCGGCCAGCGCGCACATGACCAGAAAGGCGGCTGCGGCGATAGGCAGGACCTGCCCACCCTGGCGCTTCATACGACGCAGGTGATAGATCACTCGACCGTCACCACCGAGACCGTCTTGATGATGATGTTTGGCCCGATGCTGCTCCAGAGCGGTAGCAGGGGTACGAAGTGGTACTGGACCTCGACCGCCACGTGCTTCACGGTCTGCGACACGGCCCGCTGCGTGGTCGAATCGCAGTTGCTGTCAGGGGGATTGGCGGTTGCCACCGCGGGCCAGATGTAGGCGTAGCCGGTGTTGGGCGGGGGCGTCGACGGCCTGAGAGAGCCCGAGGGGTTGTTCGGGTCGGAATCCCCGACCACCGAATTCGGATCCATCTTGACGGGGAATCCCTGTCCGACGAGCTCGACCTCCTGGATGATCTGGCAGTCGCTGAACTGGGCCGTCTGCAGGGATGCCGTGCGCGCTCCATCCCTAGCAGCGCTCGAGATCGCCGTGTACGCGTACAGCAGCCGGCTCAGGTCGACGGCGGCGAACACGATGAGCAGGAAGATCGGCGAAACGACAGCGAACTCGACCAGTGCCTGGCTCCGCTGGCTGCGCTGGTGTCCGCCGCTTCGCCCCTTCGAGGGCGAAGCCGTTTTTGCAAGACGCTTGATCAGGTCGACCACTCTTCGCTCCATGGAGAACTGACGGGGATGTCAAAGCCAACGGTTCGGGGCGCGCGATATTGCGCGGCCCGATCGCTGAGCGACGCATGCTGCGAGGGATGCCGCGAAGTGCGATCGGTCATGCCGAGAGCCAGCGAATGTTAGCCTCCGGTGCACGAGTTTCGACCCACCTAAAGCAAGGTGGACACAAGCGGACTGCGGCTAGGGCGCCGGCGGTGCAGAGAGGTCCGGCCGGCGCCGCCCGCGATGCAGGTACTTGATCTCAAATGCAACGAACGACAGGGCCACGCCGATCGCTCCGATCACGAGAGTTGCATACACCGCAAAGTTCTCGGCATTGCTGAGCGGGTAATCGAACCCGACCGGGCACGATTTTGCCGAAGGCTGGCAGAGGCCCTCGATTGAGAGCCGCACCGGCACCGAGAGCGCAAGGACGATGCCGTAGAACAGAGCGAGCGCGGCCACGCCGTCGAGGGCGGCCCCGATCATGCCAAGACGGCGCCACGCGATTCCGTTGGCCACGAGCAGGGCGGTCGCAACCCCAAACGGCACGGCGACACCGGCCACGCGGTTGGTGTGCCCCGCGGGGACGAGCAGAACGACGATGGCGCCGGCGGCCGCCGCCGCGGCAGCGGCCCATGTGCAGATCTCCGCACCCGACAGTCGTCGGAGCCGTTCGTACATGGCGCGGTAATGATGACCTTCGGTCGCGGTGATCTGGCTGTTTGAGGCGATCCTTTCCTGGCTGGCTGTTCACCCCAGCCCGAACCGCGGTTTGCGGCTGCCGTAATGACCGCGACGGCAACAACAAGATCAAGGAAGTGTCAGAACCGGCCTACACGGCGAGCCCAAACAGGGCTGAAAGCGTTGAACGGGCACCTAAGATTCGATGCCGCCGATGCACTCCAAGCGTGGCCAGTCAATTGTCGAGGTAGCGATATGCCTGCCCGTCCTTCTTCTGTTGTCGCTCGGCGTGATCGACGTCGGCCGGGCCTTCTACTACCGCGAAGCCATGACCAACGCGACCCGCCAGGCGCTGCGGATGGCGGTTTCGTCCTATCAGCAGAGCACCGCCAACACCGCATGCGCGGGCAGCGGGGCGAGCCCGAGCGTGGTGACCCAATCGTCGGCGATACCGCCGTCGGCAGGCAACCTCCTGACGATCGCTAACCAGGCCGCCATGGAGAGCTCGGCCACCGGCACGCCTGCCGGATCGGCCATTTCCGGAGCGACCATGACAGTCACCTTCCACTGCCTGAGCGGTGCCGGTATCACGAATGCCACCGGCAACGGTGGGCTACCGTCGAGCGCCGGCTCTGACTCGATCACCATCAGCATCTCGTACAGCTTTCAGATCGTCACCCCCCCGCTGTGGCCATTCGTCGGGACGTCGATCTCGTTCACTGAGACCGAGTCGCAGCGCACCGAGTACTGATGGCGACCCGCCGCGGCCAGGCCCTGGTCGAGTTCGCGCTCGTGTTTCCGACGCTTTTCTTCATCCTGGCCATCTCCATCGACCTGTACCGCGTCGTCTGGGTGAATTCAACCGTCGCGGAGGCCGCACGCCAGGCGGTCCGCCAGGCCGTGGCCAACGAGGACCCCGTTGACAACCCGTTTGGCGGCAGCGCGGGGACCTGCAGCGGTACGACTCTCACGCCGTCGGCTACTGGCTCGGGGTGCTTGACTGACAACCGCATCGACGAGACGGTCGATTGGGTGATGGG
>DATEHC010000071.1:0-3567 GCA_035279785.1 Candidatus Dormiibacterota bacterium | reverse complement strand
CCAAGCCTTCGCGAGACCTCGCCGACTGACAGGGCGGCCCAGACGGCGTTCGAGTTCATGTTGCAGTTGATGCGGATCCAGTCACTCGGGCTGTTGAAGCCGTCGAGGTCCCACTCGTTGCCTGTCGCAAACTCGGCGGAGAGCTGGGCGAACTCCAGCTCGGCCTGGTCGATGCAGTGGCGAAGAGCGATGAGCCGGTCGCCGAGGGTGGCGCGAAACTCCTCCGGCTGGATCATGAACGAAACGATACCAAATAAATGTTCGACTGTCAAGGTTTTAGCCCACGAAATGTTCTCCAAAGCGCCGTCCCCAGGCAACCCTGACCCACCCCACACACCCCCTTCGCAGTCCGTCCCTCCCGTTCATGCCAAGATTCACAAGAAGTGGTAGAGCTGCCCGACCGGTACAACGTCGGGGCCGACCTCCTCGACCGCAACCTCAAGGCCGAGCGAGGTGACAAGATCGCGATCCACGTGGCGGCCGGCGACGTCACGTACGGCGCGCTGGCCAGACTCGCCAACGGAGCGGCGCAGCAGTTTCTCGATCACGGTGTGCGGCGCGAGGAGAGGATCCTCCTCGTCGGCTTCGACACCCCCGGCTGGGTCGCGTCCTTTCTTGGCGCGATTCGCATAGGCGCCGTCCCGGTGCCGGTCAACCCGCTCCTGCAGCGCAGCGAGGACTACGTCCACTACCTCGATGACTCTCTGGCGCGCGTGATCGTCGTCGACTCGACGTCCGAGGAGAAGCTGCGCGGCGCCGCCCGCGACCAGAGCATCATCCGCGCCGACACGATCGAGCCCGCCGGCGAGATCGCCCCGGCTCCGACGCGCCGCGACGACATGGCTTTCTGGCTGTACAGCTCGGGCTCGACAGGCAAGCCGAAGGCGGTCGTCCACCTCCAGCACGACATCCCCTACACCTGCGTGACCTACGCGGAGCAGGTTCTCGGCATCAGGGAGTCGGACACGACCTTCAGCACCACCGGCCTTTTCCACGCGTACGGATTCGGCAACAACCTCACCTTTCCCTATTGGGTCGGCGCGTCGACGGTGCTCCACGCCGGACGTCACACTCCGGCCACGGTGCTCGACACGATCGAGAAGCAGAAGCCGACGCTGTTCTTCTCCGCGCCGACCCTGTACAACGCGATCCTCAACTTCGAGGGCGCGAAGCAAAGGAACCTCTCCAGCATCCGCCACTGCGTGGCCGCAGCCGAGGCGCTGCCCGCCGAAGTGTGGCGCCGCTGGAAAGACGCGTTTGGCCTGACGATCCTCGACGGCGTCGGGTCGACCGAGATGCTGCACATCTACTGCTCCAACCGCCTCGACGACGTCAAGCCGGGCAGCAGCGGGAAGCCCGTTCCCGGCTACGAGCTGAAGATCCTCGACGACGAGGGCAAGCCGGTGGCGGCAGGCGAGGCTGGAGACCTCTACGTCAAGGGCGACAGCGCCCTGGCGCTTTACTGGGCGCAGCACGAGAAATCGAAGCGCTCGATCGTGGGCGAGTGGTTCTTCACGGGCGATCGCTACCGCGTCGACGAGCAGGGCTTCTACTGGTACGAAGGCCGCTCCGACGACATGATCAAGGTGAGCGGCCTGTGGGTCTCACCCATCGAGATCGAGTCGGCCCTGCTCGAACACGCGTCGGTCAACGAGAGCGCCGTGGTCGGGGTCGAGGTCGACGGCTTCACGAAGATCAAGGCGTTCGTGATTCCGAAAGCCGGCGCGGTGACCGGTGACGCGCTCGTCGTCGAGTTGCAGGAGCACTGCAAGGCGCGCCTGCAGCGCTACCAGTACCCGCACGTGATCGAGTTCGTGACCGAGCTCCCGAAGACCGTGACCGGAAAGATCCAGCGCTACAAGTTGCGCGAAAAGGAAGCGACCCCTGTCTGAGCTAGAAGAGCGCCCTGCGCGCGCCCGGCGGCACATCGCGGTCCTGCCGTGTGACGGCGCCGGCGAGGAGGTCGTGCCCGAGGCGATCAAAGTCCTGCGCGCGGCCGGCGCGGACCACGAGTTCCAGGAGTACGACGTCAACGCCGACCAGTTTCTGCGGACCGGCGTCCCCATCCCGGAAGACGTCTGGCGCGACCTCGAAAAGGCCGACTCGATCCTGTTCGGTGCGGTCGGCGACCCCCGCGTCAACGACGCCACCTATCTCGCCGGCGTGCTCCTTCGGCTGCGGTTCGAGCTCGACCTCTACGTCAACCTGCGCCCCGCCAGGTTGTACGACGACCGCCTCTCGCCGCTGCGCCGCGAGGATCGCCGCAAGATCGACCTGCTGATCGTGCGCGAGAACACCGAGGGCCTGTACGTCGGCATGGGCGGGCGCTTCAAGCGCGGCACCGACCACGAGGTCGCGATCCAGGAGGACCTCAACACCCACCTCGGCGTGACGCGCATCCTCGAGTACGCGTTCGGGGTCGCCAGGCGCGAGGTCGTCATGGTCGACAAGTCGAACGCGATGACGCATGCGGGCGGCCTGTGGCAAGACCGATGGAAGGCCGTCGCGGCGAAGCACTCACAGGTCAAGACGCGTCATCTCTATGTCGACGCGGCGGCCATGCAGCTCGTGCGAGACCCGACGCAGTTCGAGGTGATCGCCACCGGCAATCTTTTCGGGGACATCCTGTCCGACCTCACGGCGGAGCTCATCGGAGGGATGGGCATCGCACCCTCCGGCAACATCAACCCCGAGACGAGGCGCGGCCTGTTCGAGCCCGTGCACGGTACGGCGCCAGACATCGCGGGGCGCGGGGTCGTGAACCCGATCGGGGCGATTTTGAGCGCTTCTATGATGGTTAGACACCTGGGTCAAGCGGAATTGGCGAACGCGATCGAGGGTGCGGTCGAATCGGCCATCCGCGCGGGCGACTGCACGCGCGACCTCGGCGGCAGCCTCAGCACGAGCCAGGTGGGGGACTCTGTGGCGAGGAGGCTGCGCGACTAGACGATGGGCATGACCATGACGGAGAAGATCCTGGCGCGCGGTGCGGGCCGCGACAGCGTCAGGCCGGGCGACCTGGTGCTTGCCAAGGTCGACTTCGCGATGGGTCACGACCTGACCATCCCGCCCGCCGGAAAGATCATGCGCGAGCAGATGGGCGCGGAGAAGATCTGGGATCCCGAACGAGTCGCCGTCACCCAGGACCACTTCCAGCCCGCGAAGGACGCCGCGAGCGCGACTCTTGGCCGCCTCACGCGCGAGTTCTCACAGCAGATGGGCATCAAGTGGTACTTCGAGGTGGGGCAGGGCGGCATCTGTCACACAGTCCTTCCCGAGAACGGCCTCGTGTTGCCAGGCGAGCTGGTGGTCGGCGCTGACTCGCACTCGTGCACGTACGGCGCCCTCAACAACTTCGCGACAGGCATCGGCTCGACCGACCTGGCGTGCGTTCTCGCCCTGGGCGAGCTGTGGTTCCGCGTCCCCGAGACGCTGAAGTTCGTCTATCACAACCGCCTTCGCGAATGGGTCGAGGCGAAGGACCTGATCCTCTATGTGATCGGCCAGATCGGTGTCGACGGCGCGCGCTCGAAGGCCATGGAGCACACGGGTGAAGCCTTGCGCCAT
>DATEHC010000070.1:0-2472 GCA_035279785.1 Candidatus Dormiibacterota bacterium | reverse complement strand
CGCGACCGGCGAAACCTACCGTGGTGCCCATGCAAAACACCACGATCGTCGAGACCCACAGTCTCACAAAGCGATACGGCAGCGGAGTCCTCGCCGTCGACTCCGTTGACATGAGCGTGCGACGTGGCGAGGTCTACGGCTTCCTCGGCCCCAACGGGGCGGGCAAGACCACGACCTTGCGCATGCTCGTCGGCCTCATCCGGCCGACCTCGGGCACGGCAGCTGTCGCGGGCCACGCGCCGGGAAGTCCCCACGGGCTCGCGCGCATCGGTGCCCTCATCGAGGCCCCAGGCTTCTACCCCTATCTCTCAGGTCGGGAGAACCTGAGGGTGGTGGCGGACATGGCGAGCGCCAGCCAGAAGCGAGTCGACGAGGT
Source organism: Candidatus Dormiibacterota bacterium (assembly GCA_035279785.1). GTDB lineage: Bacteria > Chloroflexota > Dormibacteria > Dormibacterales > Dormibacteraceae > 40CM-4-65-16. The sequence continues at coordinate 2,096 of DATEHC010000070.1, read as the reverse complement.
GCTCGACCTCGTCGAGCTGAGCACGAGGGCCCATCGGAAGTTCGGCACCTACTCGACCGGCATGAAGCAGCGGCTCGGCGTGGCCGCGGCGCTGCTCAAGGACCCGGAGCTGCTCATCCTCGACGAGCCGACTAACGGACTCGATCCGCAGGGCATGGCCGAGATGCGCAAGCTCATCAAGGACATCGGTCAGGGCGACCGCACGGTGCTGCTGTCGAGCCACCTTCTCGGAGAGGTCCAGCAGATCTGTGACCGGGTCGGCGTCATCAGCAACGGCAAGCTCGTGCGTGAGTCGACCGTCCAGGAGCTCGTGGGGGAGGAGGGTGTGCTGGTTCGCGCCCAGCCGCAAGATCGGGCCGCTGAAATGCTCACCGCGATGTTCGGCGCGGCGGCCGTCGCGCCGCAGAACGGAGCGCTGCACCTCAAGGTCGAGCCGAAGCACAGCACGGAGATCAATCGACAGCTCGTCGCGGCCGGCATCGGTGTGAGCGAGCTGCGGCCTTTCGAAAGATCGCTGGAAGAGGTCTTCTTCCAGCTCACAGGAGAGAAGCAAGGATCATGATCGCAACCATCAAAGCGGAGTGGCGTAAGAACCGTTTCCGGCCGGCATTCCTCGTCGCGTCGGGCCTCATCGCGGGCGTGATAGTGCTCGTTTACAGCAGCAACTGGTATGTCGCCACGCACCCCGGCGCCGACAAAGGCGTGTCCATCGCAATGCTTTTCCCAGACCAATTCGTGAACGACGTCATGGGCGCGGGCTTTCCGCTCGGCGCAGCCATGGCGATCGTCCTCGGCGCGATCCTCGCCGGCTCCGAGTACTCGTGGGGAACGCTGAAAACCGTGTTTACGCAAGGCCCGGGCCGCCTTACGACATGGTCAGGTCGGGCCATCATCTTCACGTTGTGGATGGGAATCCTGACGGCGATCCTATTCGTGGCTGGAGCCGCCTACAGCGTTCTCATCGCTTCGCTCAACAGTCACGCGATCGTGTGGCCGGCGGCGGTTGACATCTTGAAAGGATTCGGCGCCGTCTGGCTGATCCTGACGGTCAACGGTGCGATTGGGATGGCGCTGGGCGTGGTTGTGCGCCAGTCTGCTGCTGCGATCGGCATCGGCGTCGTGTATCTGCTCAGCGTCGAGATCATCCTCGTCCGCTTCATCGGTCGCCTCAGCAATGGCGACTACACGTGGATCGGCAACCTGTTCAGTGGTCAGAATGCGGCCGCTCTGATCGGGCACCTCTCGAATGCCAAGAACGTCTCCATCAGCACCGAGCAGTCACTTATGGTTCTGTTCGGCTGGCTCGTGACAATGCTGGTCGTGGCGGCCGGCCTGCAGCGTATGAGGGACGTCACATAGAGAGTCGTAGCCGAGTACTCCCGCGGGGCCGGCCCTGGTCGTGGATCACGGGGCGGCCCCGCCTCACCGACGGGCTCATCGTCGGATTCAACCTGGCGATCGGACTGGTGGCACTGATCGGCGCGGTTGCGGCTGAACAATCGGGCTGGCTTGGCGCGCTGGTGGCCCTCGTCGCCATTCAGGCTGGGGCACTCTGGTGGCGGCGGCGTCGCTCGCTGCCCGTGCTCGTGACCGTGATCCTGACGCAGGTCGCAACCGCAATGATCAGCAATCCACACGAGGCTTCAGGAATCAGCATCGTCTTTGCGATCTACGCGGTCTCCGTCTACGATCGCTCGCGCGTCCGGCTGCTGGTCGCCGGTGCCGCGATCGTGGTCATGGTCACAGCGGTGATCCTGCTCGTGCTGGGCGATGTCGCCACCGCGCGCATCTTCATCCCCGCCGGCGCGCTGTCCCTCGTCGCGTGGGTGATCGGCGACTATATCCGATCCCGGCGTCGGTTCTTCTCCGACCTGGTCGCACGTCACAGGCTCGAGCGTGAACAGGCGGCCGAGGACGAGAGGCTGCGCATCGCGCGCGAGCTGCACGACGTCGTGGCGCACAACGTGAGCGTGATGGCCATCCAGGCCGGGGCTGCCCGTGTGTCCGGCGCCGCCAACAAGGAGGCGCTGGCGTCGATCGAAACCACCGCCCGCGACACGTTGTTCGAGCTCAACCGCCTGCTCGGCGTGCTGCGC